>JAUVYH010000029.1 GCA_030603165.1 Fidelibacterota bacterium | reverse complement strand
CAATCTCGCTGAACGAGCCGGTTGTTTTGCGTTCAACTTTGAAGCCGTTTTCATCGTCTGCATTATCGGTCCACGACAGATTAATCTGACTGCTCGAAATATCCGTTGCCGTCAATGAGGATGGCGCACTAGGAATAGTCGCACCGGTCTGCGTCGTATCGCTCGCCTCGTTTGAGTAAGACGAATTACCGCCAGTGTTGTACGCACGCACACGGTAGGTGTAGATTGTTGAAGCCGCCAATCCGGTATTCGCATAACTGGTTACATTTGCTCCCACGTCATCGATCTGGACGAACGAGCCGGTTGTTTTGCGTTCAATTTTGAAACCGTCTTCATTGTTTGCATTATCGGTCCACGACAGGTCAATCTGACTGCTCGAAATATCCGTTGCCGTCAATGAGGATGGCGCACTAGGAGCAGGCACACCGCCGCTGACATACTCATAGGCACCAAGGTCAACGGCCGAATCTTGCGGACGTGAAACGTTGTCGTGATCGAAGTCCGGCGCGTCGGTAGATGTACCGGCATCTATATCCGGAGAAGATGATAACAGATGAAAATCGCCCGTGGACGCACTGACAAATTTGGGATCATGGTCTTCGGCGTTATTGTTGCTTTTTACAACCTCGCCATTGACCGCCCACGGACCACTATTAGTGTCCCATATGATGTTGTTGCGTATGTAGACCGTGCTCAAGTCCTTGTAGGGGTGTATCGCTCTTATTCCGTTTCTAGTAATGCATTTGTAGATCGTATTGTTAGTGATTTTGATGTTATCGAGAACTCCCCCTCCGATATCATACATGTGGTTGTAGAGCATAACCCCTTCTCTATCGATTTCATACAACACGTTATTGTATACATTAATGTTTTGGAGCGTGGAAGTGGACCCATCGTATTCTCTCGTGAGACAAACCCCGGCAGACCCGCTATGGTGGACTATGTTGTTGTAAATCTCGATGTTCTTGACCCATTTGCCGTACGCATCCATATAAATACCGTGTTTCTCAATATCGTGGACCAGGTTTCCATATATCTCACCGCCGTCAACCCCTTCCTTGAAATCAATCCCGTACTGATCGGAATGGTGAATCCAATTGTTTCTCACAATGATATCAGCGACACCTTCGCCACAAGAGATACACTCGTTTCCGCCATTGGGTTCGTTTGTTTTCTCGATATCGCAGTTTTCAATAATAATATCAGTCATAATGTTAACCGAGGGATTACCTTGCGTGCCATCCTCCGGGAAAGGGACTCCGGTGACGGCGATCCCTATGTTTGATACATTGTAAATACGGCAATTGTCTATGCGAAGGCCTGTTGCCGACCCTGTGCCGCCTCCGGTATCCCGGCCGCGAATCCAGATGCCGGACCCGCTGGGTTGGACATTCTGGATCGTTAAGCCTTTTAATTTGATATAGCTCTTCCCTGAAGCATGCCAGGCCCCCATCTTACCGTTTGCAGTACCTCCAGCGAAGATTGCTTGGCGCTCATCACCTGGGGCAGCGCTGAAGGTGATCCAATTGCTGGATGTTCCCGAGTTCTGAATTTCGATGGAGGACGTTATATTATAAGTACCCGCCTTGAAGTAGACTATATCGCCTGCCGTTGCGGTATCTGCCGCCTTCTGCGGCGTCTTCCAGGGCTGCGCCTCCGTGCCCGGGTTGGAGTCGTTTCCGTTGGTGGCCACGTAATAAGTAGTAGCTTCTGCATTGGCAGAAAACCCCCCTATTCCTATTAAAATAACTAATAGGATTTTTGTTATTTTTCTTAAAGCATTCATTGTACACCTCTGCTTCTTTATGAAAATTTATTGCTGCGAAACAAATTTCTCAAATTAAAACCACTACATCGTCATCCCATGGACACGTTATAAATAACCTGCCCGAATGGAATAGTAAAATTTTACGAACAGTTTTTGCATATTTTCCTTAACAGTGTTAAATCAACAACGTTATTTATCTCTTTGATTATAACAGCCTGAATAGTCCAGGTTCGCAATTTCCTGAAACAGTCCCATCGTTTTATGATAAGGAATGAATACGAAACGGTAATCATAAGAACGGTCAGCCGGTAATCGATACTGTGGCAAAGCAATGGCTTTCCGGGTCCAGGTATCGGCACCTCCCACACCCATTTGTCGATAATCCAGGTTGATCGTCAAAAAATGTCGCTTCGGTAATTCATGAATATGCTTTGCCTGCTCCAGATCTTCCATACTATATGGCCAGGCGCTTACATCCAATACAGGATCACCGACAACCAGAAGGCCATGACCTGCTTTATTTGTAAAAGCAACCCACCGGACATCCGACCGGTTTCCGTTCTCCTGGGGACGGACATAATTGGTCCATAAACTATCTACCCTGCCGGAATATAGTCCCACCGCTGCCGCGGTTTTACGATCCCAATAGTTTTCTTGCGGACCACGCCCATACCAGGTCATCTTGTTGAAATTTGGTGGAATACGTCCCTGCATTCCAATACGAGGAATATAATTCGGTACATCACCAACAGGGATGATTGTATGATTAACAACTACCGCACCGTTGCCATAGATAGTATAGATTGTTCGATATGTCGAAAGTCCGACAGGGATTCTGCCTACTGCCTCAATCACGACAACTTTTTCCGATGGCTGCCTCACTTCCACGGATTCGACACTTCTTTTTGGTCCCGCATTTTTCCACGCGTCCAGTTCACCGCGCCAGCCGGCACGATCGTTATCGGTTGGAGCCCGCCAGAAATTGGGTACCAGCGGACCGCTAATCAGTTCCTGTCCTTTGAACCGAAACGCAGTGATGGCCCCATTATCTTTACTAATGGTAACAGAAAAATCTTTTCCATTTACCAGGATGCTCTTCTGAGAAGAACTTAGAGCAAGAGACGGCATTTGATCCTGCACTACCGACGGTTTTGGAGGCGCTGCAAAGGGTAAACGGAATTGCTCCCACGCCACTGCGTAACCACTATTGGCCCACCATTCAGACTTTTTCAAATGTGCGCTGACATTCAACCAGTATTCCGCATCAGGATTCAGGTGGGGCTTATCAAAAGGGATGGTGATCATCATACTTTGCCCCGGAGGCACATCAAGAGACTCAATCGCGCCATTCTGAATGATCTTGCCATTTTCAGAGAGTGTCCATCTAAAATTAAATTCGCTCAGATTTTTAAAAGAATAACCATTCTGAATTTGAATGCGTCCATTCTTCAAATCCTCTGCTTTAAAATGAATGTATTGATACACCTTTCTTACCTCTGCCAGCGCTGGGTGCGGCTTTCGGTCAGGAAACACTATACCATTAATGTTAAAATTTCCGTCATTTGGTTCATCTCCGTAATCGCCTCCATACGCCCAGAACACTTGCCCCTCGGCATCCTTTTTACGGAGTCCCTGATCTACCCAATCCCAGATGTAACCGCCTGTCAGATCTTTCCTGTTATTAATAACGTCCCAAATTTCTTTGAGATTACCCGTAGAATTGCCCATCGCATGGGCATACTCATTCATTGCAATAGGTCGTGATGAAACATCCATCAATTCTTCAATTTCCTCCGGTGTGTTGTAACCACACATAGCCATATCTGTAACACTAGCCACGTGGGCCATGTGGGCATAAACTACTGGACGGGAAGGGTCAATGGCGTGTAAATATGCTGACATGGTTGTAAAACTTTCTCCATGGCCAGCCTCATTTCCTAAAGACCACATGACTATTGAAGGATGGTTCCTGTTCGTGTTGAGCATTCTAACCACCCTGTCGAATGAAGCATACAGCCATAGGTAATCGCTGCCCGGCACCCGTTCACGCCGCGCTGATAGTTTGTGTGCCTCAATATTTGCCTCATCCATCACATAAAGCCCGTATCGGTCACACAAGTCATAATAACGCGAATCATGCGGGTAATGTGACATGCGAATGGCATTGATGTTGGCCCGTTTCATCATTCGAATATCTTTTTCTATCCATTTAAGAGCCAATGACCTGCCATGATCGGGATCATGGTCATGGATGTTCACGCCCTTAATCTTTACGGGTTGTCCGTTAATCAAAAAAACACTGTTTTTGATCTCTACTGTGCGGAAACCGGTTGTGGTGCGTACCGCCTCCAGAAACCTGCCTTTTGAATTTTTTAATGAAATAACCACAGTGTACAGGTTGGGCGTTTCAGCTGTCCACTTTTGCGGTTTTGAAATTTTTGTTTTCGATCTATATATCATCAAAGTTCCGGCTGGTATATCTGCATCTCTTGGCGCTAGTGTAAATTGAGCAGCTTTTGCTACTAATTCCCCCTGTCGGTTATACAGATATCCCTCCACCTGAACCAGTTCTTGAATTCGATCCGTACCATTACGCACTTTTACGGTAATTTGCAGCAATCCATCCTGATAGAACACATCCAAACCTGTATCGACATAGAAATCCTCTATATGTATTTTCGGAACGGCATATAAGAACACCCTGCGAAATATCCCGCTGAAGCGCCACATATCCTGATTTTCCAAATAGGAACCATCTGACCAGCGGTACACTTCAATGGCCAAAACATTTTTACCTTTTTTAACATATTGAGTTATATTGAATTCGGCAGGGGTCATACTTCCCTGACTATAGCCTACTCTTTGTCCGTTGATCCAAATATAAAAAGCGCTCTTTACACCAGCGAAATGAATGAAAATTTCTTTCCCTGACCAATCCTTAGGAATGGTAAAATTCCGGCGATAGGAACCTACCGGATTATAATCATGCGGTATATGCGGAGGATGTAATGTTTTATAATCAGGGTTGAAGGGAAAAGGGTGATTCAAATAGATCGGTTTGCCATATCCTTGCATCTGCCAGGTTCCGGGAACAGTGATTTCATCCCACTTCCTAACATTATAGTCGGTTTTATAAAAATCGCGAGGACGGGAGCCCGGATTTTTTACCCAGTGAAATTTCCACCGACCGTCCAACGATTTGTAGAAAGGAGGCTGGGGCAATAATCCAGAATCCGCCAGAGCTGATTTTATATCAGGATACGCAAAACGAATGGCATGGGGCACTTCTTTATTGATACCGAACACCTGCGGGTTTTCCCAATCAAGAATATGTTGAGCCTTTAAAACAAATGGCACAATCAACAACATCATTATAAAAATTCGCTTACCTTTTCTCTTCTTCAAGACAAATTCCTCCTAGCTATGCGTTTATACTGGTTACATGTTTCATACTCACTGACATACAGTTTGGATTTCTATTTGTAATAATGAACCAATCTTAATTGCTATTCAAGAACTATCATTTTTTTAGTTTCTTTAAACTGACCGGCTTTTATAGTATAAAAATACACACCGGATGAGACTCTATTACCAAAGTTATCACTGCCCTGCCACAAAAATGAATAAAATCCTTTTTCCAGCTTTTGAGATACTAGTGTTTTGATATTTTTACCTAAAAGGTTTACGATTTTCAAAGTAACATATTCCGAGTTAGGAATCGAAAATTGTATATTTGTTTCGGGATTAAAAGGATTGGGATAATTTTGTAACAGACCAAACCCGGTTACTATATTTTTTGTATCTTCTTTTATCGATGACACCTCCGGCACTTTGGCTTTTTGAAAACCTGTTCCCGAAGAACCGACAAAAACGGTTCCAGTCGTATCCAGTTCGACACAGATGGCAAAGGGCCAGACCATACCGTCGTTGACTTTTGTCCAGCTAACGCCGCCGTCATAGGAGGCTATTACGCCGTTTGAATTCGAATTGTATCCGCCATGAGTAAAAGCCACTGAAGATGTTGTATAGATGATTTCAGAGTTTAGGGGAGAAACTGCTACGCGGCGCATGTAGTTATCCGTCCTCAGTTTTTCCCAGTCCTGCCCGCTGTTATTGCTGCGCCATAACCCTTTATTTGTTCCAAAAGACGTCACATAAACCCGGTTAGCCTGATGCATATCCGGATGAATATCAAAAACTCCCTGCCCGCCGGATCCCCAGAAATCGTTGTTCCCGCGCATTTCGGGTAAACCGGTTTCTTTCCAGGTATCGCCTCCATCGGTAGACCGCCATAAACCTGCTCCTCCGCCGGCGTAAACAAGATTTCCATCAAAAAAATCCACCGCCGTAAATCGCAAACTGTTGTTCTCTAAAACTTTTGTCCAGTTATAACCATCGTCGGTACTGCGGTAGACATCGCCCTTGGCGGTTACGAATAAAACGCGGTTATCTTCCGGACTGTTTGGGTCCACAGAAAGTCCCATGACCTGTTCGGTGGGTAAGCCGCCATTAGATTTTACCCAACTGGAACGGGCGGCATTGTCATCGCTGCGCAACAGGTATGTTGGGCTTTGTCCCTTTTGGTAACGGGACATGGTTGACCAGACTACTTCCTTTCTTGTGGGATCCGCGGAAATAGAAGCTACGTTGCCGCCATATCCTTCCCAACTACCCGTATAAGCCGGAGGATTGCAGGACTGCCAGCTTTCTCCGTGATCCATACTGCGCCAAAAACCGATATCAAAGCATCCGGTATAAATAATACCGGGATCAACCGGATTAATCACGAGATCGACCATATCGATATTATCAAACCCGGTTGACTGCCACCATCCGGGCTTTACCTCTTTTGTGAATGTGTTTTGGAAGGTCGCACCGTTATCGGTAGACCGTAAACTAAATTGCGCGTTCGTCCAAAGTATAACGTCAGGATCGGACATATCCTTTCCCAATGTTTGAGCGAGCCCGTTAAAACTGGGTCCATATGTGTGACGCGTAGACAAAGCGGGATCGTAGATCCCGTTATAACCGCAATCCCAGTTTTCAATAAAACCCGTATGCGTGAACGTATGCCCGCTGTCCACCGACGTCCAGGCGCCGGCGGCTGACCGCCATGAATTAATTTCTCGCGGATCCAGCAATCGGATAACCCCGGCAGAATCAGGATCTATGAAAATAATACCGGTTTTACTTATCAGTTCGCCCCAGGTATTTCCCTGATCCAGACTGCGATACAAATTACCCGACATACTCGTCCAGCCCCATCTATTGGCGGTACAGGTCGCGTCGTATTCGGTCAGGTACAAAATATTTGGGTTATTTTGGTCTACAGCGATATCCATAATGGAACCGACGTCCAAAGCCAGCCGCGTCCAGTTTATACCGCCGTTAACGCTTTGAAAGACCTGAGCGGGGCCGCATACAAAACGGCTCTTACCGGTAAGAATATATAAAATATTACCGTCTAAAGGATCACAAAGAACTTTGAGTATTAATAAACCGGAGGGTATGTCTGTATTCAAAAGGCTCCAGGACTTGCCGTTGTCCGCACTGCGTACTATTTCACAGGTTTTCGTATTGTACTTCGCCCTGTAAGATGCATAAACAATAGAAGAATCGCTGAGTGAAACTTCAATATCGGTGATGTATCCCGAGCCATAGACCTTAACAAATGAATTTCCCCCATCATCGCTCCGGTAAATGCCTCTCTCAGTTCCGATAAAAATAATCTTTTCATTATGGGGATCAAAACCAATACCCGAAACATGGGTAACCGGCATTCCCCGGGAAGCACCGATCACATCCCAGTTTTGACCGCCATCCAGACTGCGGTAGGCGCCGCTCAGGTCGCTGCCGGCAATGATAATGCCGCTTGGACCCGCCCCTATCGTACTAAAGGCTCCGCCGCCGCCCGGATTGGTACGCGTCCAAAAATGTTGGAAATCCTGTGCGTTACACTGAAAAGATACAAGGATCGTTAAAAGCGTGATAATCAGCGACGTTTTCATTTTCGACTTTTCTACATTTTTACTATAAGCTCTTTGTATATAATCTCGCATATTCATCTAATTTTTTTCCTTTGCCAATCGCCCGGGGATCCTCAGTACGCTTTAGCTCTTCCTGTAATTTTTGAGCCAGCTCATTTTTAACTGTCAGGTATTGTGGATTATCAGCCAGATTATTCATTTGATACGGATCCGGCTCTACTTCATACAGCTCTTCAGCCGGTCGTTTGCCAAAGGCAAGGTTGAATAATTGGGGATAGTTCTCCTTATTATTGTAAAGATATGTTTTTGACGGCGAGCCATCGACATCGCCATATCCGCCGGTAGGATCATCCGCAGGCCACACGGGACCGCCGGGATCAGCCACGGGCCAACGATCAGGGGAATAATTTTTAATATATAGATATTTGTCGTTTCGAATAGCGCGAATGGGATATCCCCAGCCGTCTTTGCGCCCGCCTGGAAAATGACGTTCTACACCCACAATTATAAAATCTCTGTCCCGTTCAATCTGCCCTGATTTTCTTGCACATAAAATCGGCATTAAACTTTTGCCGAGCATATTTCCGGGAACTTTAACGCCGGCTGCTTCCAGAAAAGTTGGAGCAAAATCAGTAAAACTTGCAAAATCGTCCACAACTTGACCTGCCTTTACCTTATCCCCCCATCTTATAGCCAGAGGCATATGTGTACCTGAATCATAACATGTTGCCTTGGCACGAGGGAAAGCCATCCCGTTATCACCGGTTACTACAATAATTGTGTTGTCAAGTTCACCTTTTGCTTCCAGCATTTTTAGCATTCGTCCAAGATGCATATCAAAGGATTCAATATGAACTGCATAATCCAGAAGATCGCTACGCACCTCTTCTGAATCAGGCAAAGTAGGCGGTACCTCGACGTCTTTCAGTTTTTTACCTTCACGTAAACCAATACCTGCTTGAAAAGGACGATGAGGATCCCTACATCCATACCAGAAACAAAAAGGAGCGCTTTTCGGTCTCTGCTCAAGAAAATCTTCAAAATTCCCGGAATAATCGATTGGTACGATCCCCTTAGAATCTTGTTCTTCCTGATATTTATTATATTCAACACCTGCCGGATTAGTAATACGTCCGCCTGCATGCCAATCAGTTGGAGCACATCCTTTACCGGTATATCCTACATGATACCCAACATTCGACAGAATATCAGTATACACTTCCAAATCAGTCGGCCATGGGGTATGATTCATGCATGCTTCTTCAAGCCGATAAAACGGCATGCCGGTAAGAATTGAGGCTCTCGATGGATTACATGATGGCACAGATACAAAAGCGTTCTTGAATAAAACTCCCTCCCTTGCAATCCGATCAAACACAGGCGTATTAACAAACTTACAGCCATGTGCGCTAACATGCTCAAAAGATTGGTCATCGGATAAACAAAACAAGATGTTTGGACGCTTCTGTTGAGAACTGCATCTTGGGAAGACAGCAGATAATGATAATACTGAAATACCTAAAGATACTTCTTTTAAAAACTCACGACGTTTCATTATTGATTATTCTCCCCAACGTTTAAAATTGGTTTTATTTCTTTAGATAAAATCAGAGATTCTATCGTAAATTAATGCCAAGAGAAAGAGACAAATATGAGTATTCAGCTTTAAAAAATTTATCCTCCGCATGGCTTGCTTTTCCTTTATTGACTTTATACATCGCCTCGAACTGGTAATTCTCAAAAAAGTCGAGGGCGACGCCGACCCCATAATACAGACCTCCGCCTAAAAGAAAATTACCTTTAAAAATATCGTCGCCATGATATAGATTATAACCAATATGACCCACAACATGCGGTGTTATCAATCGCGACTTAAACGCGGTTATTTTTAACAACGCGTATACAGGTAAAAAAGCAAATTTACCTTGCGGTTTGCTCTCTTCGATCTCTTCAGGCGTTAAAGTAGTGTCAACCGGAGGAAATCCTAAATCCCCCTCCTTTAGAAATTGAAAAGCGACTCCAGCCCCTAACGACATAAAATTTGTGACATCATTGCTAGCTTCGATAGCAATTGAATAGCCCGGATCGACGCTCTGTTCCCCACTCAAACTGTCTGAATAGAAAACGTCTGTTACCTTGTTGACACCAGATAAATCAAAATTTACCTTTACCGTTCCCGAAAGACCGGAACCATCCTGAGAATAAGCTGAAAACGAGAACAGTAACATACCTATAAATAGTATTTTTTTCATTAAATTCAGGTCCTTTCTATTTCATAAGTATTATATTTGCTTTCAATATTTAAAATGACAAAATAAAGCAGCCAGCCACTAAATACGGCTGGCTGCTAATGATACAACGGTCTATTTCATCAAAATCATTTTACGAACCTGAGCTTTTCCATCGACCAAAAGTTTGTAGAAATAAATTCCACTTGGTGATGACGAAGCGTTCCAGATCGCATGATGAGGACCACCGGCTTTCATCGGCTGATTGACTAATGTGGCAACCTGCTGTCCCAAGGAGTTGTAAACATTCAATGATACATGACCACTTTTTTGTATCGCATATTTGATTGTCGTTTCCGGGTTGAACGGATTGGGATAATTTTGTTCAAGAGAAAACTTTGTTGGGGTGGTTGAAATTTTGTTATCTACGGCTACCCTTGGTACAACTCCCCAGCGCGGATCTCCCAAATTACCACCGTCGTCGGCTGCGCCAATGGCAGGAGAACCCTCTTGCAAATTGAAACTTCCGTTTAACGGATCATCAAACATGGGGTCCACATTCCATTGCCATGTTGTGCTATCCAATACGGCCAATGAATCATTTAACTGTCCGAATCCCTTGCCTTGATTTGTGCTGTCCTGAAGAATATGGCTGGCCAGAGCGCCTGGAGCTTCAACACCCCTAAGTTTAAACCATCCACCTGAACTGTAACCGTAGGCGCGGTTGGAGATGATAAGATTTTTTACTGTCACTTTACCACGAATGATGCCCATAGGCCATGGTTGACTGTTTCCTGCAACCGTTATGTTTTGGAAAATAACTTCAGGAACAACAATTTCACCAATAGTGGTATTTTCACCATCACGAACATCTATAAACATTCCGCCGGCATCCCAAAAAGTACTATTCTCCATAAGAACATATCCAACAGTTCCAGCGTTTCTAAAAAACAAACCATCGCAATTTTTAACCAAACCATGCTGAAAAATATTGTTGCTGTAAATAGCTGAATCGCAATACGTATCCGCGCCGGGCCACATGATTTTATTTTGCAGATTAGAGAGCGTACAGCCTTCAATTTTTAGGCTGTAATAGGTTGCCCCACCATCCACTTGAATCAGCAGTCCTCCTACATAAGTCGTGTCTATGCCTTCAATAAGAAGCGCGTCCATGTGAATACCTTCCAGCTTTAGCCACCAGTCATCTGCAATACCCAAATCAGCTGTAATATTAAACATGATCCTGGCTTTGCTGCGAATAACCGGCTGTTCAGCCAGCCCTGCAGCCGCGCGGATCGTGACGCCTTTATCAATGACCAACGAATCATTTTCAAGATATACACCACCGCTGGTGGTTAATTCAATAATATCGCCGGCAGCAGCGCCAGCCAAAGCTGCCTTAATTCCATCTGTACCTTCTGCAACTTGATGGGTTGTTTGCGCTGATAAAGCGAGTGGTAAAAATACAATCAACATCACTGCAACATAACGTAACAAAAAATTCTTCATTTTTAACTCCTTAATAATTAACTATTACACGTTTTAAATAACTATACTTCCTACTACTATTTGATATTTCGCAATCAACACCTCCTTTTACCTGTTTGAAATACCTGTTTAGTAATTTGTTATTTTGCTTTCATCACCTCCTTTCACTTATTAGTGACACTTATTAGTAACACTTCTTCCCAAATCATTAGCGTTCCTTTTCTGGCTATAATATTACGGTAATACTTGCCAGGAAATTTTCGTTTTTCCAGGTAATATAGTCAGTATGGAAACTGTGATAATCGATATATTTCAGATTATTCCATGAATAAGCAAAATCTAAAATAACATAAGGGATTTTAACGCTTATTCCAATTGAATAGATATCAGTCTTAACCCCGATTTCTTCATCAGCCTTAAAATGATCTTGTGCTCGTATAGCTTCGGTTTGATTCGTGTACCCACCCAGCAAACTGATATATTTAAACGGTATGAGCTCCAAGCCCACGTGCAAACTGTTTAAATCCGGCAAAGTCCATAAATTCCAATTATATGCGGATGAAGATACAGGGTTTTCAGATGTGAAATCGTAGCTGCCTTTACTAAAAGGATTGATTTTATAATCCAGGGCTAATATTACAAAGTCTCTTGGTTTTAATGTGATCCCTAAACCAAAAGAAAAAGGCGCCTTGAATTTACTCGTGCCTTTTACCAGGCTGCCATACTCTGTAACCGGGGCAATAGTACTGTCCCTCAGGCTTTTTGTAATTATGTATTTTTGATAATCATAGGTTCTTTTCAGGGTGTATGGAAGATTAATTCTAACGCCAAAAGTCATTTTATCTGACTTGTACAGTAAACCGGCGCCGATTTTAAGAGACGAAAATTGCGACTTACCGGAAATGCCGTTGGTAAGACTGTCATGCCAGAAGTAATAGGTGTTCGTGGGTAATGGGCGATTTTCATTCTGCTGTTGGGTTATTTGGAAATGTGCGAATATTTCATTGCTTAGATCATCATCGGTTTTTCCCGACATATATTCGAAACTTAATCCAACGTCAAAATTATCGTTAATTTTTGCAGCTAAAGCGCCAATACAGGTATTCAACTCCCCATTGCGCTTACGGTTGTAAATAGTCCAGTTGCTATCCGAAACAACGCGTCCAGGCGCATAATCTACCCCAAGCACATGTTCGTTTCTATCAAAATCATACACGGCAGTATTTGCATAAGAAACCGAAGCGACAAATTTCCTGTTCAATATGTTAAAGGGAAGCGCCAGCGTCAAATTATTTAATCCGGATCTATTATTTTTTTCAACCCAATCGGCAAAATCCTCATCAAAATAATCAACAGCAGAATCCGGTTCGGTAAAATGTTCGCGATTGTATTTTATTTTGTCGCTGCGAATACCATCATCTTCTAACTGAGGTGTATAAATACCGGACCAAATAAGCTCCATAATGCTACAGCTCCCCGGAATAAACTGCTGTCTTTCAAATGTTTTTGCATAGTTATTTCTGTTCGATATTGATAACTGTAAACCTTTAATTCCAGCCAACCCGGCAGGATTATAAAATATGGTATTAATATCTCCGCTTACCGCGGTATAAGCACTACCCATTGCTCTAGCCTTAACTCCGGCTACCACATCTGGGTTTGTCACTCCCTGAAAAGCTAGATCATTACCACGGCCCTGCCCATACACATCTAGTGAATAAAGTGCAATAAATAAAGAAAAAATTGGCACAAATAACATTTTTCCTAATTTCATGGATGTAAACCCTTTCATTTTTACTATTTATTAAAAGGATAGCCCTATTGTAAATCTATGCGCAGGTTCCCAATAATCGCCTAAATCATTAAATGAATAATCAAGATTTGCGAATTTGAAGGCTACGCCAAAGCCCAAAGTTAAACCTTCAGAATCATAATCCAATTTATAACCAGCTCGCAGATGTAACAGGTTATTAATCCCATAATCAAATCCTAAATGATAGTGTGAAATATCATCTCTCGCTTGTATAAGGTCAACAGCAAAGCTTACCGTATGATTTTCGGAAGTTGTTATCAAACTTTCATCATTGGAGATAAGAAAACCGGAGAAGCCGATAATAATTGTTTGTGGAATGGTATTTTCCTCTTCAACATAAACAACTTTTGGGCCCATGTTTCTTAGCGCAATTCCAAGTTTTAACGATTTAAAATCAGAATAATAGGTCATTCCAAAATTAAATGTCGTTGTTTTCATTTTTTCCAAAAATAGATCCTCCTCGATATAATTGGCTGTAATACCAAAACTAAAGTAGGTAGTAAGAGATCGTGCATAAGAGAGACCTATTAAAGTAGCTCCTGCGGTGAAGGTTCTTCCCGTTAAACCAGGATTATATTCACTCCCGACAAAACCAAGATTTTCAACCGTTGTTTCTTCAAAGCTTCCATAATCTACATTTATAAAATTCAGACCAATTGTTCCGATTGTTCCGAGAGCATAGGCCACGGATGCAGCATTTATTTTGGTATCCAAAATCCAATCAACAGTGAAAAAGCTAACGTCTAGATTTTTAACATACGCTAATCCGGCAGGATTTAGAAATGCTGCCTCTGCATTGTTCGTAATCGCAGAGCCTGCCTCACCCATGGACATTATTTTAGCGGATGGAATAATCTTTAAAAATTGAACGCTGGACGTTCCCTGGTTTTGCCCATAAATTAGGCTAATACCTAAAATGTTTAAGATTAATATCGTTATAAAAACTATCTTATTTTTATTGTTCATGAGTGTATCTCCTCATTTTCAGATTTTATTTAATGACGATAAATTTGCCTTTACTCTGTTTTCCGGTTTCTTCGTCCGTAACCACAAAATAATAAAGCCCGCTTGCAAATCGTTGATTATTTAAGGTAACCTGAAAAAACGGATTACCTATATTTGATGTCGCATTCATGGTATGACGAATCGTTTGTAACAATTGACCTGACAAAGAAAAAATTCTAATCGTTGAATTTTTAGTTAAACCATAAAAACTGATTTGATTATCAATATCAGGATTATTGCCTTTAAAGCCCGATTTTAAATAAAAAGGATTGGGAACGACATATACTTTACCGAGGCTTTCCGGCGAGCCGACTGTGGGAGAATGAGAGATAATGTGAGTATTTTTGCTGCTTTCATTTCCAAATTCATCCACTGCTACAACAGAATAGATTAAAGTATTTCCAATTCTCACCTCGGGGTCATCATCTACCACTACATATTCCATATTTTCATCAACATACCCAACATCAACAGAGTCAACGATATCCCAGCCTTGTTTATCGAAACTTCGGTAAACCTTATATTTAACCAAATCACCGGTTATCCTGCCTTCTATCTCAACAAAGGATGCAAAATCTTCAATGGTTCGATCCCACACTATTTTTGACTTTGCCAGTTCGGTATTGCCTACAGTAAACTTCGGCGATGGCCAGGCTCTCTTGATAGTTGCCGATGTACCATGATAAGCGCCTTGAGCGGGAGTATCTTTCGGCCATAATTTTTCTCCGGCCGCCGGACCGCTGTATGAAGAGTCAAAGGGTATTTCCCGACCTAAATATAATTCCCATGCTTTGTGAGCAACATCCTGAACCGTAATTACTTTCGAGTTCACGTGATCGGGATAACCATAATCGGTAAGATAATGCTCTGTGAGTATTTTACCTGTTTCAGCAGATTTTAATTTACGGTCGGAAGATGGCACCGGGTTTTTCCATGGTCCCGGAACACCGCCAGGAAGTTCTTTACCGGCGGCGCCTCCATAGCCAACAACCTCGGCATAACATACCTTTATTGAATTGTTTGGGGGCAGCGTGTATGGACCAAAAACCGTTCCCATGGTTATCGGCTTACGCTGATCTTGTTTGTTACGGACAACTCTGCGTCCTATCCAGTCTTCCGTATTACGCTCTGGAAGCGCCGGGTGACCTTCATACATGATCTCGCAAAAATTGGAATTTGTAACGCCCGCTGCATGCATCCATCCATCGCCCAGCCACCCTTCATAATCGCCAACCTGGCCGTCATGGTTAAAAAGCATTAATGGCTGCTTTAATGTATGCGTTGTTGTATCTAATTGATGGAATAAATTAAATTCCTCATCAATGTCTTCACCAGGGGCATGATACAGATAACGGTCCATATCCGATTCGTTTCGCGGATCCGGATTATTTAATGAATCACGAGGAAATACCTTGGCAAGATGGTCTGTATCGTAATGCAGGATACAATAACCCGCCGCCTGATGAGCCAGCATACCACCGCCGTTATGGCTGTTAAGTGACCATTCCTCAAACCGTTCCGGATTGGGCTCCGGCTTTCCTGCTAACAATATATCTAAATTAGTACTGCCATCTATCAAAAATGCAAGCCAGTAGTCATTGTCATATAAATATTGCGGATCACCGACAATTCCATGCTCATCGCTGCCCCACCTGTTTTCCCACAATCTGTTGTAATGTCTCCAATACCCCAGCTGGGAAGGGCTAAAACATTCCCGTAAAAAAACGGTAAAATCTTTAAATGTGGAATCCGGAAGTTCAATAGTCGTCTCATTATAATCTGTGTTGCCGGTATTTTCAAAAGTCAATTCATAAATAACCAGATCGTCATAATCCGGATCGCTCCAGACCCGCGATACTCTTGTTACCGTAACGCCTATCCATGTCGCCCATTTTGAAATAATCATTTCATCTGCTTCATTCGGATTATAATCCGGATTTAAAGTACCATCATCCAATACCTGATAATTAGTTATCTTTTTACACTCAAGCGGGAGAATCCATCCCGCGTCGATAACCGGGGTCACTTTCCCGTCGAACCGGGCAACACCGCCTCCCGGCGCAACTGCTCTATCCAGCCATCGATCCGAACCGTTAATTTCTCCATCACCATTGATGTCTTCTGTTAATGAGGTGGCGGCAATCCATAACGAACTGCCGGGGCTATTATGCTGCTTTGCATATTCAAAACCGCCAATAATATTTCTAGAAAAAGGAGGCCATTCCATAGATGGTTGAGGAATCGCCGGCATCGCTCTTTGGTCTGAGAATACCTGCCCCAATGAGCCTTGATTACCTATACTTTGATGAAGCATACCCCTTTCGTGTACCAGAAATTCAACCTGCCCGAAAAGTGGAACAAAGCCAACTAACGCTAATATAATAATTTTCAATAACGCTGTTTTTTCCACCTTAAAATACTCGCTTTCACCCCTCTTTGCGTCGATATTTCGACATAAGCGTTTCATTTTACTCACTCCTATAAATCTACTTTAATGCCTAAACAATAATGCCTGGGCTGGTTTGAATATGCTGATATAAAATTGTCATACCAAAAATCACCTAATCCAAAATCCTGTCTTGAATAATAAGGCGAGTGGGAAAAATATTTCTCTGTATTTCTTACATTTCCGTTCAGGTAACCAAAGGATAACTGTTTAAAATCCAGCACATTAAAAACGTCTAAATATAATAGAAATGATAGTCCGGAAAATAAAATACTTTTTGATAACCTCATTGACAAATTATGATCTTCTCTCGTCCTTTTGTTTTTTATCAGGCTTAACCCTTGTGGATCATAAGTATAAGGACGTCCCGTCATAAAACGATATGTTGAACTTAAAGTAATGTTATTTAAAAATGGAGAATTATTGTTACCGGTCTTAAGCCTTAAATTCGCAACAAGCCTGTGTGTCCGGTCGTAATCCATAAATTCGTCTTCCGGCTGCACTGTGGAAGATGTTTTTAATGGACCATATTTTGTCGTTTCAATAAATATTGTACGGTCATCACCATAACCTTCGCTCTTACCGGTCGCCTGCTGCCAATTATATCTGGCGAAAAAATCGACATGTTTTCCCGTTCTTTCAAGATTGATATGAAAACCCTCAATATTGGCATAATCACGGTTGATCTGCGTGTCATAATCTTTTTTCTGATCATCAATATATCTTCCAGCGGCAAGTAGATTTTTAACCGCTTTTTGGTAGGTGCTCATGTCCAGGGCGAACCCTAATGGCAACGCAAAAACGACGCCTATATCATAAGCGCTTGTCACTTCAGGCTTTATATTCGGATTCCCCAAAAAGCCGTATATAACCGATTCTCCGGCGACTATTCTGTTTTTCTGAAAAACCTTAGTCAGGCTTGGCTGTTGGAAAAATTTCCCGTAGTTAACATGAAAAACCGCCGCTTCGCTTATCGGGAAAGATACGCCTAGTCGAGGCGACAGCCTTCCGACAATTTTTGTTTTCTCCTTCGAGGCTTTTTTTTCATCATAATATTTTTCATCCGGCGTTTCTTTCAAACTTATGAAATTTGGATTTCTGGTCGGCGATACAACATCTGTAAACGCTTCGGTATTAAAATTATAAAAATCCCATCTTAAGCCGGCGTTTAAAATCATCCCTTTATATTCAATTTTGTCCTGGATATAAATAGCGCCTTCATAAGGATAATGATCAAAAACCTGGTCCTTTGGAGAAATGCTCTCAGGGTTAAGACTGCTTCCATTAACAGAGCTCACAAAATCGCTGAAAATATGCGTATAATTAAATTGAATACCCGTTTTAATCAGGTTGTAAAAATTGACCTGAGAGGTAAAATCCGCGTTAAAATTGTATGTTTCGCTTTCTTTTACGCCATACCTTCCGGTTACGTACGGAAATCCCTGCCCGGTTATAATTGTATATTTTGAAAGAAAATAATCGCCCTGAGGCTCCCCCTTTGCCGTTAAAGGCGAACGTGTGTTGGTTCCAGCATTAAAATACCCGGCCGAAACATTTAAAAAACTTGCAGGGGAAAAAATATGCTGCCATCTTAACGAGGTTTGAAGCGTATTGGCTTCAACATTTCTTATATCATATGAATAATATGGCCTTCTTATATTAAAGTTACCGAAGTTAAACCCTTTTGATTGCAAATATTGAAGGCTTATTAAATCTTTCTCTTTCGGCCTGTAGGTTAAATTTCCCAAAATCTGGAAATTTCCGTCAGGTATATAATAGGGAACCGTATTGTTCGTCTGCATTAGTTGACCCGCTACAAATAGGCGCACCTTATCACTGATAGGCCCCTCGACAATTAAATCATATCGCCGGTCAACGACATTTTTATAATCGCGTCCTATCTCGTTTGAAGCTAATAAATATTCATTCATCGCCAAAAAGGCTAGCTCCTTTTTAGCGTTTCTACCTTTAAAAGCAAATTGATTCGCCAAAAATTTTGAAGCGGTTCCTTGGTACAGTGGTTGGGTTTCATTTACTCCATATTTAGACGGACTTTCATACCAAGTGTCTTCAACACTTAGCAATTGATCATATTGCCTTACCTCAGGCGAATAAACCGATTCACCCCAATGCTTGTAATGCGGAAGATCACTCTCAACAGTAAAAGATGTTTTCCACACATCCCCGCCTTCTTTAAGCACCATGTTAACGACGCCTGATTGAGCATTGCCATATTCTGCGCTAAAACCGCTGGTGATGACTTCCACCTGTTGTAACGCGGCTACCATCGGTTGAAAGGAAGCCATATTGGATAGTGGATTAACGATACTTGCGCCGTTGATATAATAGCTTGTTTCCCCAACTCTTCCGCCTCTGTAATGGTTATCCACAACATCTGCCTGTAGATTGATTACATCCTGAACATTCCTTACCCCTTCAATGTTTTCAATTTCTTCCGTGAGATAAACCTGTTTTGTAGATGTCCTATCCGGTTGAATCATTTTGGATTTATATGAAACAACAACAACTTCTTCTCCTCTAATTGCTTGTGGACTTAATTCAAAGATCAGTTCCGTAGTCATATCAACGTTTACTTTTACATTAGACAGCACCATAGTTTGATAGCCAATATACATAGATTTTACTTCGTGAATACCCGGAGGTATGCCCAAAATTATAAAAATACCATCTTCATCAGATGCCGCCCCAAGAGTTGTACCCATGACTATGATATTTGCCCCCATCAATGGCTTACCTGTATTTTTGTCCTTTACTATCCCAGTAATTTTTCCAGTTATACCCGCAAAAATATATCCAGTCCAAAATAGAAGCAATAAAAACACAACTAACATTTTATCTTTGTTGCATTCGTAATTCATCATTAAATACCCTCCTATCATTTATTATTACTTCAATAACTCTTTCAATAAACTCAATTCAAAATAATCCACCAGTTTGTGGATAAGTTAGATTTTTGTTGCTCACAGAATTTCAATTGGCATTATTGCTTTAATTTTCAATCAATCTCTAAAAAATCGCAAACGCAACCGCACTCGTTTGCAAATTTAATATACGTCACTTTTTTTGTCAAGAAAAATTTTCCCGTCTTGGGAAATTTTTAATCTGATCTGCAGTTTTTCATCGATCTTAATGATTTTATCTACTTGTAAATATATTTTTGCATTCTATGCATGGACACGCTTTCGGAATTATATTGCTTAGAACAATGAACTTCCCCGACACAAGCCTATGGGGATTCTTTGATTAAATCTAAATAGATTGAACCAACCGGTCGAATATTTAATATTTCCACAGATTTCCCTCCAAAAGCATTCTTTATCATTTTTAGATAGCCATCTAATATCTCATCAGGCATAAACACCTGTATAGTCCCGGCAAACCCGCCACCATGAACCCGGCAGGCGCCTTTTCTTCCTGAATTCTTTAAATAATTCTCCGTCAAGGCAAGCGCTAAAGTGATACCTTGCTCAGATGGATTTTTTATTGTGAAGCAATTTTGCAGCCATTTAAATGATGAATTCCCGGATTCATTTATTAATTCTAAAAATCTTCCAAGATCATCATTCTCCAAAGCTGCTGCCTGTTTTACTACTCTTTCATTCTCCATAATAAAATGCATTGCTCTCAATACCGCCCTATCACCGGTTTTTTCGCGAAGCAGCGGTATTTTATCCAGTAGTTGTTCCAATGTAATATCCCGACATACAGTCCCACCTAACTCATGAGCCACCGACTTCATTTCCCTCGGAATGGAAGCGTAATCTTCTGTCAGATCGGCATGATTGCCACCCGTATCGACAACGAGAATGCTGTAATCATGGCTGCTTAAATCAAAATCGACTTTTTTAATCGCCGGCTCTCCGGAATTTTTAAAGTCAATCGCTACAATCCCCCCGACGGCAATTGTCATTTGATCCATTAGTCCGCAGGGTTTATTGAAATAGTTGTTTTCGGCATATTGTCCAATCATCGCAATCGTTTCCGAATTGATCTTGCCCGAATTAAAAAGTGAATTAAGAATAGTCCCGATTAGCACTTCTACAGACGCCGATGAACTCAGACCGGAACCGATTAGCACATCGCTTGTAATGAAGGCATTAAATCCGCCGATTTTATAGCCTAATTCTTTATACCGGGCGGCAATTCCGCGTATAAGGGATGTTGTTGTACCTTCCTCTTTTCTATGAGGTTTCGGATCATCAAGAGCCACCACAAATGGCTCCGGAAAAGTTTCCGAAAATACCTTGACTTCATTTTTACCATTTTCCGATACAGCTGCAATGGTATCAAGATTGACGCTCGCAGCTAAAACTCGCCCGCCATTATGATCCGTATGATTGCCGCCTATCTCTGTCCTGCCGGGTGAACTAAACAGATAAGTCGGTTCATCCGAAAAATGTTTTTGAAATTGGGTCAGTAATTTTTCATATCGGCAGATCTGATCATGAACGATTTTTTCATCTCTTCCATAAAGTTCCGAAAATATTCTACCGATTTCCGGACTTTTCAAAATTTCAAATAAACCGTGTGTCTGCATATTATCTAATCTTTCCTTCATTAAAAGTTATTCAATTTCGAATTATTCCAACTTTACTCCACAGCTCGCCTTCACCGACTGTCCCGGCGCAAGAGCTATAAGCCCTTCTTTATTATTAAAAGCATCTATACTACATGTCATCGGTTCAATTGCGATCGATTTTCTTGAGGGGGGAATATAAATTTGCAAGTAGTTATATCTCCATTTGCCGATCTCCTGCCAAACATTGATATGGATGTCGTAAACGGGGTCGTATATCTCCGTTGTTGCCACACCTTCCTGCGCTTCAATAATAAATCCTGTATCAAATTCGGTGTCGCAGATTTTTGTCAATTGGATAAATGAATCCACCGGAATCTTCACTCCGGTCGGAATCATGCAGGGGGCTACTTCAATTTGGTATTTCGCAGGAATTTTTAGCATTAGTTCATCCACTTTACCACTTGCTTTAAAATAGGGATGCCAGCCGTCTCCAACCGGGATTTCACAATTATCCAGATTGACAATTTCGGTTGTATATTTAAAACCATTTGTACTCAATAAAGAATAAGTTGCCGTTACTTTCATCCTGAATGGATAACCCGGAATAATTCCGTCATAAAGATATTCAAACTTGACCGATGCATATTTATCATTGATCTCTTTTTCCGTTAATGTAAGATTCTTATCCCAAATTAATCCGTGAATGGCATGGTTCTCATCGGGCTCATTAATGGGAAGTTGATATGACCGCCCTTTAAAGGAATATTTCCCGTCTTTAATTCTATTTGGAAAGGGAATAAGTTTTGCGCCTTTAAAGTAGTCATGTTCGGCTATTTCCAGAGGCGTCTGATAGCCGTCTAAAATTGAGTATAGCTTATCTTCTTTTTCTAAAACAATTTCATTGACATTCCCGCCAAACTCGGGAACAATTGAGATATATTCTTTAGTGTCAGAATTTACAATTTTTATTTTAGTGAAATCACCAAAAGGCTCTTCTACAATTTTAAACATGCCATCTTCTTTTATTTTTCATTTGCTCTTTTAAACGATTGCAATACTTTTTTATTATATTACCCTTCACCACTTAATGACAACAAATGACTATTGAATGACCATTGAATGACTATTGAATAACTATTGAATGACCATTGAATAACCAATTTATAGTTAAGCAGTTCATTGTCCTTTCTTTGCTTTATAATGAATCTTCGATAGTTTTCTCAAGTTATTGGCAGCCTGTTCGGGGGTAATATCACGCTGTGCTTCAGAAAGCATTTCATATCCAACTAAAAATTTTCTAACGGCGCTTGATCGCAGAAGCGGCGGATAAAAATGCGCATGCAATTGCCAGTGTGTATAATCTCCCGAATCTGTCGGCGCGCCGTGCCACCCCATTGTATAAGGAAAAGAAATGTTAAAAAGGTTATCGTATTTTATGAGCAGGCTTTTAAGAATTTTAGCAAGGCTATCTCTTTCTTTGGTTGTAAGGTCAGGCAACCGCAAAATATGCCGGCGTGGCAAAAGCAGTGTCTCAAAGGGCCAGACCGCCCAAAACGGAACGACAGCCATCCAATGTTCATTTACTACAACAATCCGGTCTTTCTGCTCAGATTCCAATTTTAAATAGTCTGCCAACATAATAGAATCATTTTCTTTAAAATATGAGAATTGCTGTTGATCCTCCTTGAATGGTTCATTGGGCAGCGCCGTTCCCGCCCATACCTGACCATGCGGATGTGGGTTTGAACATCCCATTATTTCGCCCTTATTTTCAAATATCTGTACCCACCGATACCGTTTACCCAACTCACTGATCTGATCAGCCCAGACATCGACTACGCTTTGAATTTCCTCGACAGACATTTCTGCTAATGTAAGATCATGGCGCGGCGAGAAACATATAACCCGACAAGCGCCCTGAAGGCTTTCGCTTTTTAGTAAGGGATAAATATCGTTATTCGCAGTCGGCGTATCCGGAAGAAGCGCTGCAAAATCATTGTCAAAAACATAGGTTGAAGTATAATGCGGATTTATTTTCCCGCCTGCCCGCTTATTACCGGGGCAAAGATAACATCCGGGCTCATATGCCGGGCGGTTATCAGATGGTGAAGCCTCCTGCTTGCCCAACCATGGTCTTTTTGTCCGGTGCGGGGATACTAAGACCCATTCTCCCTTAAGGGGATTGTAACGCCTGTGCGGATATTCAGAAAATTTGAGTTTCATTAATATCTCTTACTCTTTTATCAGAAGATTCTATCATTTATTCTTCGGTTTATAGATTCTTGCAACCCAACCTCCACCCGGGGCAAGTTCTATAAAAAGACTTTGACTTTGTGAAATAGTTTTAACAGTCCTTTTGAAATCGCCGGCATATCTGGAGGCATTTGGTCCATCAGAATAAATTTCAGCGACATAGTTTCCTTTCTCAAGAAAGGATAAGTCTATTTGAAATGTTCTGGCCGTCCAGTCAGTCATAGCTCCTATATACCATTCATCACTGCTCCTCCTGGCAACAATCAGATAATCGGAAATTTTTGCATCAAGCACTTTTGTCTCATCCCATACAGTAGGAACTTCTGAAAGAAACATCATCATCTCCGGTTCTCTCATATAATTAGATGGAGAATCAGCAAGCATCTGAAGCGGACTTTCATAAATTACGTACATTGCCAGCTGGTGAATTCGTGTACCCTGACTCATCGGTCTTTCAAAAACCGGTTTAAAATTCTTTTTCTGAGCATTAATCATAGCCCCGGGTGTATAATCCATCGGGCCGGCAACCATTCGTATAAAGGGAATCGTTACATTATGCATGGGAGTAATGTCTTCCGACCATTTGTTCTGCTCCGCTCCCTTTAGCCCTTCGAACGAAAGAACATTAGGATATGCCCTTCTTAATCCGGAAGGTTTAAAGGATCCGTGGTAATCAACCAACAATTCTCTTTTTGCTGCTTCTTTTGCTACCCTTTCGTAATAATTCACCATATATTGATCGGCACGTTGCATGAAATCAACTTTAATTCCTTTTACCCCCCAAATCCGATAGGTATCGAGTATATTTTCCAAATCATTGCCAAGTGGTTTCCATAGCGTCCATAAAATAATTCCTACATTTTTTTTCTTACCATATTCAACCAACTCCTTTACATCTATTTCGGTCTTGCATTCAGTAATATTTGTAGTTGTTTTCGACCAGCCCTCATCAAGAATAATATACTCAAGCCCGAAATCCGAGGCAAAATCGATATAATATTTGTAAGTATTATTATTAATCCCGCTTATAAAATCAACGCCATAAACGTTATTGGCATTCCACCAATCCCAGGCAACCTTACCGGGTTTAATCCATTCCGTATTTTTTAGTTTTAATGGGCTTGATAGTTGGAATACTAAGTTACTTTCAATTAATTTGCCATCCTCCTCTGTTATTATGAAAATCCTCCAGGGAAACTCTCTTGTTCCGCGGGTCCTGGCAATATAATTAGCTTCTTTTGTTATTACCTCTGACCTGTCAGGAGCTCTTTCACGGGGTTTAGTTGCTAAAACATATTTTGGAAAATTTGCTTTTAAGCTGTTTTTTCCGGTGCCATATAAAAACATGCCGGGATAATCGTATAAATCAGCCTCGGTAAATAATATATTTGTGTTTTTATCATTTTGAAAAAGAACAGGTAACGAGCAAAACCGGTTGGCTTTAACCGATGCAACATTTACATGTTTATATAACCTCTCATAATGAGAAATAAAACTTTCCTCTTCCGGAAAATAAGACATATAATATCCATTAAAATTTATTTTTAATTCTTCTGAACGAACGATGATTTCATTTTTATATTCGGTTTTGAAGCGATAAGCTACCCCTTCATCGTAAATCCTGAAAATAATAGAAAAATCATTTTTAAAAATTAATTCCAGCTGGTTATACTGATCTTTGATTACGGCTGATTTATTGGAGACTACGGGAAAAATTTCCCGATCAATTTCTTTTTCTTCACTGCTAATTAATTGTGCTTTATATCCTAGTATTTTTTTCTCATCAATTGTTAAGGAAACAGGACAATCTTTTAGAACTAATTCGCCTTTTTGAAAAATGGACCACTTAATCTTATCTTCTACAGTAATCCTTAATTTTATTTCATTATTTGGTGAGGATAAATTAAACTCATTCCCTTTTACAATTGTATTTACCGCAAAAATGATCAGTAAACCCGATAATAATTTGATTCGCATCATAATAATGTCCTTACTAATAATTTGAATTTTTTATAACGTATATGTAAGCCCTATCCATATTTACATTTTACCAGAAGATTATATACAGCAAAACAACAGCCGCAATAACAGTCACACCTAACCATTTCACGACAGGTGTGGATTGCATATTGAATTCTTTCCGTTCGGGCATAGCAACAGGTTTATCCAGTGGCTTAGCTATGGTAATAACCGTCATAACAATCACAATGATGATAAAAGTGATCGCCATTCTGTTTAGAAAAGCAATTTGAACAATCTGGATATTTTCAAAAACAGGTAGGGTGCCGCAAAAAACGAGCAAAATACCGTAAATAATGGGATTAAGCGCCAGAGCGCTCACTCCCGCGGCTTTCGGCGCGCGTTTAAATATAAAGCCAAACGCAAATGCCGCTAAAATACCCGGTGAAATAAACCCTTGAAATTCCTGCAAATAAGTAAAAATTCCCTTAAAAGCCGGACTTGCCAAAATCGGAGCGATTAAGCATCCGATAACCAGAAAAACAAAAGTTGAAATTCTTCCGGTGGTAACGATTTTCTCCTGAGAAATATCTTTATTA
>JAUVYH010000206.1 GCA_030603165.1 Fidelibacterota bacterium | reverse complement strand
TGCCGCACCAATTTTTTTAACATTTCATCAATAGCTATATTAACGTATTTAGTATCTCCCGCCGTGGGATTAGAGGACAATGGTTGCCGGCACCCTGTATTTTTGAATATATTTTGTGAATTATTCTCCGCAGATACTTTATTACAAACCGGCAACATAGCGTGCGCCATTGCTCCAATTTTACGCTGATGATCGTAGAGCGTAATAACCACGCAAGAACCAATTCCGGATGCTGTAAGGTTATTACTGTTCGTCGTCAACGCAATTTCACTCATTCTTACTTCAATATCCATAGACACCGACTTATGCTGACTATAGCGCAGACTTACGCTGACTATCTGCGTTTATACCAACTCTTATTTTTATTAGAATAAATCACTCTCTTGATTGTCTTATCTTTACTACCATAGTTAAAAATTATTCCATAACATTTATCCATGTTAGTCCGTGTTTCAGTCCGCAACGGTCGGTGACTCTAATATCGCATCGATATCTTTCATCATAAATAATAGAAAAAGATATCCTTTAATCTTTATAGGCTTAAAAGCAAATTCAATCTCTATAATTAATGTCTTCTCAGCCTCTTGAGCAAATTTTGAAATGATCTGGCTTACTATTGCGCCAAACATATCAAAACTGAAATCCGGCACATGTTCAATTAATTTAATCTTCAGCGTATTTGACATAACCGCCAGATAATTGCCCGAGAGGATATTGCCCACCTCTTTTAATGCTGATTTATCAAGTTTGGATAATTTTCGGGTTGTCCCCGGTTTCCTTTTAACCAATAGATCGCATAATGTAAAAGCAGTTTCTTTAGGAAATATCAACAGTGCCGCTCCTGTCAAATCGCCCGTAACAGACATATGTATCCCGGCAACTATGTCTTCAGAATCAATAACCGGACTAAGTTCTTGCACCTTTTTTACTTCCGCACCGGGAATTGTTACGTTTACGGGTCTGTCTATGAGTTTTGACAGAGCCTCAGACGCTTTCATAGCAGCCTTTTTGTTTATTTCCTGCATTTTGTTTCGCATACTTTCCTCCTTTTTACAGACTTACGCGGACTGGAACGCAGACTGTTTACGTTTATACCAGCCCTTATTTTCATTTGAATAAATCACTCTTCTAATTTCAATATCTTCGCTACCATAGTTGATTAGAAATCCAAGCTCATACACACTATTTCTTAAATAGCTGTAAACCCTGTCTTTATCACATTTAGGCACTATTATTTTTGCCTTTAATTCAACTATTATTTTCTTATCTACTAGAAAATCCGGTTGATAATAACAAATGACTTTCCCTGAATCCGGGGAATAAACCTTTATCTTTTTCTCTTTTTCATATCTTATTTTTCGGTTATCAAGCTCTTCAGCAAGAGCTCTTTGATATAAGACTTCCTTATGCCCTAATCCATACTTCTTTTTGACATTAAATGCAGCGCCTCTAATTTGATAACTTAAATCTCCATATAGTAATTTTGTCATTTTGCCCTAACTTGTTTTATTCGGTGTTTCAGTCTGCGTTTGTCCGCGTCTTGTGAGCGCCAAATTGCCGGCGTCTAATATAAGCGCAACATCGCCGGAGCCGATTATGGTAGTTCCTGCGAAATATTTATTTTTTCTCAACAATTTATTCAGAGGTTTAACAACTATTTCTTGAGTATTTAGAAAGGCGTCAACTGCAATGCCCAGTTTATCTTCTCCTTTCCCAACAATTACTATTGGCTGCTTTTTAAGTTTCTGTATCTGCATAGAGGCAGGCTTTGATGACATGCCCCTGAATAAAACATCGAGTCTCGTTATGGGAATATCTTCATTGTCGAAAACAATAGCCTCAAAATTTAACATCCCTTTAATATCTTTTTCGCTTACCTTAACCAGTCTTTCCACGTTTGCCAGAGGAATTGCATAGGACCTGCCTGCCGCCTCGACAAATAAAGCCTTTATGATAGCCAGCGTAGATGGAATTTCTAAAGTAAATCTTGTTCCCTCTTTAAGTTTTGATTCTACTTTTATAGCGCCGCCGAGAAAATCAAGTTTGTTCTTAACTATATTTAATCCAAAACCTCTTCCGGAGATTTTCGTCACATGTTTGGTTGTGCTCACGCCGGAAAAAATTGAATTTAGCACATCTTCTCCCGATGATTGTTTTGCAAGAATCCCGTTTTTTACTGCGCTGTTTTTAACCTCTTCAAAATCTATACCCGCTCCATCATCGCTGATTTCAATAATAGCGGAGTCTTTTATCCTTGTGGCGATTAATTTAATGGTTCCAACAGGAGATTTGCCGGCTCGTTTTCGCTCCTGTTGTTTTTCGATGCCGTGGTCAACGGCGTTTCTTAGAAGATGAACTAAGCCTTCTCCGATTTCGTCTAAAACCGTTCGGTCTAATTCTATTTCGGTTCCTTCCATTTTTAAATTTATCTGCTTTCCCTGTTGTTTCGCTAAATCTCTGACCATTCGAGGAAATCTACTGAACACAAATCCGATTGGCACCATCCTTGCCTGTATAATATTGTACTGAATATCGCCTATCAACCTGGCTAAAGCGTCTAATGCAGAGGTCAATTCCGGGTTTTGCAGCTCTTCCTTGCTCTTATCTAATCTCATCTTATTAATCAACAATTGCTCTACTAAGTTCATGAGCATGTCTAATCTTTCAACCTTAACCTCAATGCTGGAGACCTTTGTAACCGCAGATTCTACGGAAGGATCGAAACCATCCGCAGAAATCTTACCGCCTTGTTTTTCGCTTTTAATTAAAGTTGTAAGATCTTTCAGTTTCTTCACCAATGCCGTTGTATCAATCTCTTCATTGTCTTCTTTAAGTCTTTTTAGCGTTAAATCCAGAGTATCAAGACATTTAAATAATGTATCGATAAAATTACCGGGCTTGACCTTCTTCTTTTTTATCGCGTCTAAAATATCTTCCATAGCATGGCAAAGCTGAACGATATTACGGTACTCCATTGTATCAGCCATACCTTTTAAGGTGTGGATGTGAATAAATATTTGGTTTACCAACCCCAAATTATCCTGGTTTTGCTCAAGTGCAAGCAAAGTTTTATTCATTGCCGCTATATGTTCCTTCGCTTCACTCAGGAAAACGTCTTTGTATTTGTTGAGATTTTCTTTTAGCATTTTTAATTTCTATTTATATTCGCAGTTTTTTCATACCTTTTCCCGTTACTATTTAGCCATCATGATCTAACCGGTAGAGTAGGGTATGGAGTAAAATATTCTTTCACTCCATAGCCCCCTCGTCAAACCGTACGTGCGGTTTTCCCGCATACGGCTTTCCTACTAACTTTCATCTTAAAGTATTCACAGGTCGTAATCCAGAGGTCTTATATGGTTTAATCAATCCATATTCCTTGACTAATTTATCAAAGGCTTGTTGACCATACAAGCGAGACTTTCTCTGACTTTTACGATTGTAATATCGAAACAGTCGGTTACGCAAATAGTCTTCTAATTCTTTGAATGCTACTTGTGTGTAACTGACTTTTTCAATCTTATAATAATTCATCCACCCTCTTATTATTGGGTTTAACTTATACACGACTTTTTCTGCCGGATAATGCCCTATTGATTTTAATTTCAGATTTATCTTCTGTCTTATTTTCTTTCGGGATTTCGATTTTGGTTTTATGTTCAAAAACTTACCCTTATTTGAAAATATACTTCGATCATAACTAAACGTAAATCCTAAGAAGTTAAATGGTTCTTCTTTGGCATTGACCAGTTTACTCTTGTCTTTGTTGATAGTTAACCCCATTCTGTCCAAGTAGTTATGTACCTTAATGATAACTTCCTGATTGATATGTTTTGACATTAATATGAAATCATCTGCATATCTTATCATCTTTATCCCTCTTTTTGAGAAATCTCCCTCCGGATTATTTACTATCCTATCCAGCACGTTCATATAAATGTTTGCCAGTAGAGGGGAAATTACTCCTCCTTGAGGTGTCCCTTTTGTATTACTTTTTCCACCTGTGTATTTTCCGTCTTCTTCAACTATTGGTACTTTTAACCAAAGCTTTATAAGATATAGTACACGAGGATCTGCAATGCGCTCTTTCAAAACTATTTCTAATTTGTCATGAGGAATTGTGTCAAAGTATTTACTTAGGTCGGCATCATAAACCGTTTGGTTTCCTTGTTTGAGGTTGTCTCGGATTTCCGTTATCGCTCCTTTTGCTGAACGTTTTGGTCGAAATCCGTATGATGAATCATCAAAGTCGGCTTCAAATATTGGTTCTATTACCATTTTACAGGCTTGTTGTGCAACCCTGTCTTTTATGGTTGGTATCCCCAGTGGGCGTTTACCGCCATTTTCTTTCTCTATCCAAACTCGCTTTACTGCTTGTGGTTTATATGTTCGTTTTCTTAGTTCTTCACTTAGTTCAGTTAAGAACTTCTTTCGTCCATATTTCTCCACATCAGTAAACGTCTGTTTATCTATTCCCGGACTTCCGTTTTTGGTTTTTGAGCGTTTATAGGCTTCTTCCAAAACATGTCTCTGGAATATTTTGTCATAGAGAATGTAAAATTTGTAGCCGCTCTCCTGTTTGGCTTTCAGATATAGTTTTAGCTGTAAAAGTCGTACCCTTTCCAAAGAGATCATATCTTTACGTTTCTTTTGCGAAAGTAAATCTATCTCTTGTTGAACTTGTTCCTGAATACTCTTTGTTTTCATCAATTCTGTTGTACTTCTTTTATCTAAAACTTTCTTTAGTAGTAATGTCCCTTCCCTACTCCTAAGTTATGTTGTCTTAGGTATCAACAGTACTACGAACATCTCCGCCACCCTCAGCAATTGACGGTCTTCCAATCCTGTTAGGGCTTCCCATGTTCATACGCAACCCTTATTATGCACGCCATCCCATCCTACACCGGATAGCCTCACATGTGCTTTCTGTCATTTCTTCCATGCAAGTTTCAGACTTCGCCATCTCTGGAAGGTTGGTCACTATCATTTTGCGTAACGATGCCTAACTGGGTTCATTTGCATTACGGCTTGCATAAT
>JAUVYH010000156.1 GCA_030603165.1 Fidelibacterota bacterium | reverse complement strand
CAAGTCTGAATAAAGTTAGATATCTGTTTAATATGAAAAAAGATGGCTAAAATGTAGTGGTGAAAATAGTATGCGCTACAATAACTATTCCCATGTAAAACAATATGTTATCAAATTTGATTTGTCGAAGTTGGGTTAAGGTGCGCAAATCCGATGTAACTAAGTATAGCCGGGAGAAAATTAAATTAGAGGAATTAAAAAAACGTGCTAAAATCCGGCGTGGGTAAAAATATCAATTAAGTGTGTTAATTCGAGAAGCCGGGTGATAGCGTTTCTTTCACCTGGCTTTTGTATTTTATCCGCATCTTGAGAAAAAAGGGATAATAATCGGGGGATTTGAAATCCATGAAAGCCCACGGATAGGGTAAATTTTTGCCTTTTTCATAATGGAGCGCTATATCGGCGTAAATTCCCTTATCTAAATAGACTTTATGAATGCCGTATTTTGCGGAACCCAATACAACTTTATCATAGTCCATATACCCGACGTCCAGGTTGACCTTGCGTTTATCTTTAACAGTCAGGCTGTCTTCAATATCATTGGTGATCAGTTTTGCTTCAGCAAGAAAATTAGGTGAAATCAGATCTGAAAATGAAAAGAACTTCCGAAAAATCGGCGTACCCATTTCAGCATCGTAATAATTTGTGTTATCGAATGGGAATGAGTCACTGACCAGGTCGGTCGGACTAAATCTTTCGCTTAATAGCCGGACCGATTTTTCCAACAGAGATTCTGATGAATATAGAGCTCCGACGAAATATTTTACAGGGTTTGCTATTTCAGGTTTCATAATGCAATGATGTTATGTTGATTCTGATGACATTTATTTAACCCACTTAGGTACTCGATAGCCTGATTCTTTATCATAGACCAGGTTATCCTTGAGAGCGAGTTCTGCTTTTTTTACGATATCTTCAGGTATGTGAAAATATTTCCGGGCAATATCTGAGATTTCTTCATTGAATTTTCCTTTGAATATCAGATCGCTGCCTTCGCGCTTCAGATAGTGATTATGCAGGTAAACGAAACCGTTTTCATCCCGCTTCGAAAGGCAAATACCGTGCATTGTCATCCAGTGGAATGACTTGTCCCAATATTTTTGAAAATCGGACATGCCGGTTGTCATTTTTGTAAAAGAATAGCGTAATTTTTTTTGACCGCCGCTTGAAGTCCATAAAGAATACCGGTCATCGTCTTCATTATGAACGAGTGAAATGTGATTAGACATATTGGAAGCGCTCATCTCCAGTGGGCGGGATAACAGATAACCGGGATCGAGAAGATACTCTTTGTCATTATGTTTCAAAGTTAGAGCACAGTGTGTATTTTTCCCCGATCGCATATCCGCCATCAGAATGTGCGAATCGTAGCCTGCGTAATCAAGAATCGATTTCAGTAAAAAGGTCAGTGAAAAACAGGTTCCTCCTAATTTGAAGTGTTCATGATCACTGATAACCTCATCCGGAAGGCGGAAGTGTTTTGATTTCCAGTTATGATTCAGTTTGATGATTTTGCTAAGATTTTCATACGGTAATTTTGAAAAATAAGCCAGGATTTTTGTAACATGCCCGATAGAAGGACGTTGCGAGTCGATTCTGAACATTTCCAGAAAATGTTTCGCTGCATCTATATGTCTTTGTGTATCGAGCAGGGCTTCCATGAACATTAAGTTATATACATTTACAGGAAAAACCAAAGCCCAAAAATTCAAAGGAAGAATCTTGACATGAGATTAACTTTTCCGTAATATTTCCCTGCATCAGACAGGCGATATTGATTTTTTCCACTAAAAAAGGCAGAACAAATAATGGTAAAGACGATAGTTATTTCGGGAGCGACTTCAGGTTTCGGCAGAAGTTGTGCTGAACGCTTTGCTGAAGAAGGCTGGAAGCTGGTCCTGATTGGTCGTAGAGCAAAACGACTGGAAGAGATGTGGAAAGAGCTATCTGTAAAAACCGATATTTTCACCATAACGCTGGATGTTCAGGATCGCGGCAAGGTGTTTGAGACGTTTGAATCCCTTCCGGTTGATTTTTCAAAAATCGATGTACTCGTAAATAATGCCGGACTGGCAATGGGACTTGCGCCGGCATTCAAAGCGGATATTAACGACTGGGACACGATGATTGATACGAATATTAAAGGATTGGTTTATTGTACTCGTGCGCTTTTACCCGGGATGGTTAAGCGAAATGCCGGGCAGATTATCAATATCGGATCAATTTCCGGAAACTGGCCCTATCCGGGCGGCAATGTTTACGGAGCAACAAAAGCGTTTGTACAGCAATTTTCCAGAAACCTGCGGGCGGATTTGCATGGCACAAAAATTCGTGTGACAAATTTGGAACCCGGCATAGCTGAAACTGAATTTTCTATTGTCAGATTTAAAGGGGATGAAGAACGCGCAGATAAGGTTTATAAAGATATACAGGCATTGAAAGCCGGAGATATTTCTGATATAGTCTGGTGGATAGCCAACACACCCGAACATATCAATGTCAACCAGATCGAAGTGATGCCAACGTGTCAAACCTGGGGTCCTTTAAAAATTCATCGTGAATAACCGCATAAAATAAAGATAGGCAGTGAAAAACGGAACAATCAATCGAAAAAAAGAACATCTAAAAATCGCTCAAAATCACTCTGTTCATTTTGAGGAAATAACATCCGGTTTTGAACATTATCACTTTGTTCATAATGCATTGCCGGAGATGAATATTGAAGATGTTGATTTTCATACGACTTTTCTGGGATATGATCTCAAACTGCCATTGATCATCTGTTCGATGAGCGGTGGGGAGCAGGAAGGTGAAATGCTGAATAGCGATCTTGCGATTGCTGCCAATAAATCCGGGATTGCGCTTGCGCTGGGCAGTATCCGTCCGGCTCTGGAAAACCGTGATGCTCTTGGAAGTTTTTTGGTGGCGCGTGAGAATGCGCCGGATATTCCGATAATTGCCAATATCGGCGCGACCCAGCTGGTAAAGGATTTTAAAACAAAAGATCTATTGAAATTACTGAAGGAAATTCAGGTTGACGCTATTTCAATCCACTTAAATCCTTTACAGGAAGCATTGCAGCCGGAGGGAGAACCTCACTTTAAAGGCGTCAGCCGGGCTATTGAAATTCTGCGCGAGACGCTTCCTTACCCGGTGATCGTGAAAGAGGTCGGATTCGGGCTGTCCTTTGATGTGATCAAACGCTTGCAAAAAATGGGGATTCAGTGGATTGATATTGCCGGCGCAGGCGGCATATCATGGTCCAGGATCGAACATATACGGACAGATGATAACGCCCGCCGAAGAATAGCGTCGCAATTTTTTGAATGGGGAATTCCGACTGTTGATGCAATTCTTCATGCAGTTCGCGTTAAGCAAATGCACATTATTGCATCGGGCGGAATTGACGACGGATTAAAATTCGCGAAAGCAATTGCATTAGGCGCCGATCTGGCAGGAGCCGCAACGCTGTTTTTACGCGCCCGGAATAGTGATGGAGTCGCGGGTATTACTGATCTGATTAAGGTTTTTTCAGAGACATTGCGGATTGCCATGTTCTGCTGTGGTTGCCGTAATCTGGAGGAATTCAGAGGAAATCAATCAATAATTAGCCCCTGTTCGAAAAGGTAAATTTAGATTTTCAAATGTGAGAAAAAATTATAAACGCAGAGGCGCCCCGATACGGTCATACCCTGTTAAATATTGCTTCGCCCTAGAGAAATATGCTTCGCATTTCATAGGGTGAACATTTCATAGGGTAAACTTCCCTACGGGGCAGGCAGAGAACGCAGAGGATATTAAAGAAATTTATTAATTATGCATGAGAATGAAATATCAGAGAAGATAATCGGAGCAGTCCCGATGCAATCGGGAAAGTACATAGGATTTTAGGTCCAGGGCTTTTAGAATCTGTTTACCCCGTGTAATAACAAGAGAATGAAAATGGCAAGTTATTGGATTTACAAAATATTACACAGGGTGAATGAAGATGCGCTTTGTCATGAGTTTTACCCCGTTAGATATTCTTAACCTTTATTAGCAAAAAAATATAGAAAAATGAAAAAACAATCCTATTCAAATGTACCAATTGTTAGTGCTATCTCACGGGGTTTATCTTAGAGGATTACGATTTTTAAGACAACAGAGTGTTCCGATTCCCTAACTTGGACAAGCCCCCGAAGGGGCAGGCAGAACTAAAAAATGAAAAAATATTGTTATAAACGCAGAGGCGCGGAGAACGCAGAGAATTATTAAATGTATAACAAACATGTAGCCAAACCGAAGCTACTGACATATTTGAGACAAACACTTTTTGGAAAAAGTTTTTTGATAAACTCTGTGTACCTTTGCGATCTCTGCGTCTCTGCGCCTCTGCGTTAAGTATTAAAACCCTTTTCGAATGGTGGCTAATTACTTCTCGAAAAAAATAAATAATATCTTTAACTTACGCTCCGATGAAAATGATGGCACAAAAATATTATTTACTCAACTTGTTGATGGTATTGTTGTTTACCGCCGGACAGTTGGCAGCCGAAGAGTTCTCGATTCATTTTTCGGCTACAGTTCATGGTGAAACCGAACCCTGTGGGTGAAAGTCCCGCAGGCTTGGCGGTCTGGCCAGGAAAGCAACAGTAATTCAACAATATCTGGAATCCCACGATAATAATCTGATTCTGGATGCAGGCGCTCTATTTTTTCGCTTGCAAAATGCGCCGGCAAGCGATGTTAAAAAGCGTGTGGAAACCGCCCGGACGATGATTGACGCGTATAACGCTATTGGTTATCAGGTATATAATGTATCTTCGAAAGATTTTGCCGCCGGAAGATTTTTTTTAAAAGAACTTCAACAAACAGCAAAGTTTCCGTTCATTTCCGCAAATATTTTAGACAGCCTGACTCGACGACCAATTTTTAAACCTTATATCATTAAAAAGGTAAGCAAAAAGAAATTTGGAATTGTCGGAATTACATCAAAACCAGCGAAAAAAATACCGGGGATTGTAATAGCGTCGCCGGACAGTACGTTGGAAAAAATAATCCCGGAACTTCGTAAAAAGGTCGATTATATAATAGTACTTGCCAATCTTGACCGGATTGCGGAAGAGGATTTTTTCAAGAAGTCATTTGACGTCGATTTTGTTTTAATGTCCGGCAGTTACCGCTACTCTAATAATCTGGAAGATAAAAACAGTATGTTGGTTGCCCGTTGTGGTAGCATCGGGAAATACATGGGTATCATCAAATTTGATCTGAAAAATCCCGATGTAAAGCTGACCGACATTTCCAGAGCCGAGGCGCAGCTAAGTTATGCCCGAAAACGGCTGGATTCTTTTGCTAAAGCAGCTAAGGGAAAACCCGTTGAGATATTTTATGCGAATCAGCCATCGGTGCTAAGCACGATAAAAAGCATGAAAGCACAGGTTCAGATTTTGACCAATGAAAATGCCCGGGTCGCCAATCCGGTTTCCTATGATTTGATAGCGTTTGATGAAACCATTCCGGATGATCAACAAATAAGAGCAAAATTGAACGAATTAAAACAAAGATTGAATAGCGCCCGGAACAGAAGATAAATCAAGTCCTTTTAAATTTCACTTTATTTTGTCTTGATCGTAACAGGCTTCATTGCATACGCTTGATGGTCTCGTCCCAAAGGGATCTCTTTGAGATAAAAAGTACAAATCATGTCATTCCCTCGAAGAGGTCTCTTTGAGATGAATGAGGTACCCCGATTTATCGGGGAAGAATCTCAGCCAATTATCGACGAGATTCTTCTTCACTTCGTTCATCAGAATGACAGCTTTGGAACTTTTTCTGATTCCATCAAAGTAGATAAAAAACCAGGGCAGGATATGGTCTATATCTCCAGCAATGAAAGAGTGCTGGAAATATTTTGCTCCGGTTATGAACCAATGAAAGTATCGCAAAACATATCATTAAGAAATTGGGAAATCCCGCCCCGAAGGGATCCCGTTGGGGAAGGGATTGAACATAAATAACATCAGACGAAGTCTGGTGAACAAAGAACGTCTCCCAAAACAAAACGCCGAAGATGTTTAACATAATTTTTCAGATAGAAGCATTGTGTAGTTCAACCCTTTTCAGGGTTGGGAGTTTTTTGGTCGTACTTCGGTCAACAGGTTATACCAATTGTTATTCATATTTAACCCTTGCAGGGTTTATAGTTTTTTGACTTTTCTTCAGTCGATTCGTATTCAACTCTTTAAGGGTTTTGAGCGATGAATAGAGATTGGACAATCCCGGAGGGTTTGGAGTGATGAATACAAGAAATGTGGTTGATAAAAATAAATGGTGTCCGATTAATCCCGGAGGGATTGAACATGAATAACATCAGACGAAGTCTGGTGAACAAAGAATGTCCCCCAAAACAAAACGCCGAAGGTGTTTAACGATGGAACACGCAACCGGAATCTTTTCTTTTTACTTGACTTCTACTTGTTTAAGATTTAGTTTCTCCTTGCAATGATATATACCAGAAATGGGAAATTGCAGATATGTTTTTAAATTTTTCAACAAAATATAGTGATAGGCAATTTTAAAGAGTGATTACTATGAATTTCACTAACCAGATTTTTTCAAAAAAACCACAACAGACATTATTCCACTATACAAATCAATCTGGTTTACTCGGAATCGTAAAATCGGGGAATTTATGGGCTACAAATATCCATTATTTGAATGATTATAATGAATTTGCGTTAGCGAGACGATTAGCAGAGGATGAAATTAATAATCAATTGAGTCAATTAACAGATGAGCTAAAAAAGAAACTTCTGGAACTTTTTAAAAGGAAAATATTTTCTGTACAAAGAACTCATATCTATTTATTCTCTTTGTCTGAAGAACCAGATTTGTTAAGTCAATGGATGAGTTATACATCTAAGACTGGCGGTTTTAGTATAGGTTTTGAATCACAATACATCCAAAAATCAATACATAATCACAATTTCTTCTTAGCTCCTTGTGTTTATAGAAGAGAAAATCAAGAGGTTTTGATCAAAGAACTATTGGATGAGAAACTAACCTTATTAGAAAAATCATTGGAAGATACATATGAAGATGACATTGAAAACCTTTTATCAGAATTATCCAACAAATTTCAGAAGAGTTTCGTAAGAGTAGCACCAATTATTAAAGACGGATCATTCAGTGAGGAAAAAGAGTGGAGAATAATTTCAGAACCTATATTTATTGATAATCAGTTTGTAAATTTCAGAACCGGAAAGTCAATGATCATTCCTTACTTTAAACTAAATATTAAAAACGAAAAAGGTATTATCCCAATTAATGAAATTATTGTGGGCCCTACTCCACACGGAGAACTTTCAGTAAATTCGGTTAGTGGACTCATTAATGAGAAATGTTATGGTACTTATTGTCAAATTACCAAATCCCAAATTCCGTATAGAGGATGGTAACATACATTAAGAAGTATAATTAAAACTGCGTAAACGTCTCCGGGGATAGTGCCTTGAGATGGTAAATTATTAAGCATTTAGAGATTTATTTGAAGTTTTTTAAAATAAGAATGCTTTAGAGGAGAAAAAACACGGCGTATCTCACCTTCCAGCATTTAGGTAATAGGAGGTAAATATGAATAAAATGATTGATAGGACTTGTGTCAGGTTGTTAATTCAATTTTCTCCTTGTGATAATATTTATATCAAAAATAAAAAATTGTTGTTATGTTTTTAAATCTTTCAACAAAACTTGATGATATGTGGAAACATTCGACTTCTATCTCGTGGAGATTTCTAAGAGATAAGGCTGATAGATGAAGATTTTTACATCTATTGAC
>JAUVYH010000076.1 GCA_030603165.1 Fidelibacterota bacterium | reverse complement strand
CTTTAAAAAAGGTTAAAATGCTACTTTCCCTAAAGAAACGTAAAAAACTATAATAAAAATGTAGTGCCGAAATTTTAAGGTGTTGAGAACGTATACCTTTGAAATCAATGAGTTTATGATATTCGAGTTGTCGAATCAAGGATAAACGGATGGAGGAAGAACGAGAGAAACTTATTGTTGAACTACAAGAGTCTCTTGCAAAAATAAAAACACTAAGTGGACTAATCCCCATTTGTGCCAGCTGCAAAAAAATACGTAACGACAAAGGATACTGGGACGATGTTGAAAAGTACATTTCAGAACGTTCGGATGTTGACTTTACACATGGCATATGCCCGGATTGTCTTGAGAAACTGTACCCCGAACAATACAAGAGGCTAAAAGAAAATGGGAAAATAGCTGATAACGCCCAGACACATGCTACTGAGTCATTTGAGAAACAGGATATTTAGATCTTTCTTCCACCGAAAGAGAAATATTCGGTAATCTTGGGCTTTTACATTCATCATAATCAGCATACTTTCCCGAATTTAGAAGAATACTCGATTTTATCATAGAACTCTGTGACAAATTCCGTGGCGAGTTTGCAGGATGTAGCTAATGAATTCCCTTGCCCTAAATAACAGGCAATCGCACTTGTAAGGGTGCAGCCGGTGCCATGCGTATAATTCCATTTTTTCCTGTTTTTATAGACCTGATAAACAGCGCCCTTTTCTATCAGGATTTCGCTTATTCGGTCACCCGGAAAATGACCGCCGGAAATATAAAAAGCGCAATTATACTGGCGGGATAAATCATCGGCAACCTCCTTTGCCATATTGATATCCTCTAATTTCCGCCCGGCAATCAATTCAAGCTCGAAGCGATTCGGTTTTACAATAGTTACCAACGGTAAAATCCTTTTTCGTAAAATATCAATATCATCGCGATTAAAAAACATCTTCCCGCTGCTTGAAGCAAATACCGTATCAAGAACAACATTTTTAGGTGAATATTTTTCAAGACAATCGGAAATCATCTCCATATTCCTCACACTGCAAATCGCACCAATTTTCACTGTTGTAACATCAAAATTCACAAAGCATTTTTCGATTTGTTCCCGTAAAACTTCCGGTTGTACGGGATGTACCGAATCCACCCTTGAAAAGTCCTGAACAATCAATCCGGTAATGGCGGAAAGCCCCCAAAAACCAAACAGGGAAGCTATTTTTAAATCCTGTTGAATTCCCGCGCCACCGGAATTGTCCGATGCGGCGATTGTTAAAAAATATTCCATCCCACCCCCCAATAGCAAAATTACAAAATCAAATATGGGATCCGTTAATCAATATTACTATCTGTTTTTACGGCGCAGAGGTGACCACACATTGTACAGACATTTTTACCCGCGCTCGCCGAGCTTTCCTTGCGTTTACGCGCATATTCAGGATCAATTGAACTATTGTAAATTTCCGCCCAGTTTAATTCCCTGCGCGCCCTTGAAATAGCCAGGTCACGTTCGGAAGCCCCTTTAATTCCTTTAACAATGTCAGCGCTGTGGGCGGCGATTTTACTGGCAATTACACCCGATTTTACATCATCAACATCGGGGAGGCATAAATGTTCAGCCGGTGTTACATAGCAGAGGAAGTCGGCGCCGAATGAAGCTGCCAGAGCGCCGCCTATTGCGCCGACAATATAATCATAGCCAGGCGCTATATCGGTGCAAAGTGGGCCTAACACATAGAAAGGAACATTTGAGCAGATTTTTTTCATCAGCCTGACATTCATCTCTATTTCATCCAAAGGAATATGCCCCGGACCTTCCACTAAAACCTGAACACCGCGCTTTAATGCTCGTTCGGTAAGTTCGCCCAAAACCAGCAATTCAGCAAGCTGCCCGCGATCCGTCGCATCTGCTCCCGCTCCGGGGCGAATTCCATCCCCTAAACTTATCGTAACATCGTATTTTTCGCATATATCTAAAATACGGTCATATTGTTCAAAGAGCGGATTTTCTCTGCTATTATCCATCATCCAGCGTTTAAGCAAACTGCCGCCGCGACTTACAACGCCACTAATCCGCGGGTCATTATCGAGAAATTCCAATGAACGTCGAGTTACGCCGCAGTGCAAAGTCATAAAATCAACACCCATTTCAGCTTGATTTTCAATTTCATTAAAAAGCATATCGGCTGTCATTGCACTAAATCCATAATTTTGCTCTATCAAACGTGACATCACTGCATAAATCGGTACGGTTCCAACCATAACCGGCGAACGATTTATAATCAACTCTCGTATTTCATTTAAATTACCACATGTTGAAAGATCCATTACCGAATCCACGTCATACTTTACTGCTATATCAAGTTTTTCTAATTCCTCTTGTACATTACAGTCTAATTCGCTTGTGCCAATATTAGCGTTAACTTTGGTTTTTAGTCCATTCCCAATGCCGCGAGCAACAATATTATGATTGACATTTTTGGGAATGACAATGCGCCCCAACGCTACTTCCTCTCGTAACCAATTGGCGTCTACTCCTTCATTGGCAGCTGCCTGCCGCATCTCTTCGGTTATCTTACCCAACCGGGCTTGTTGTATTTGTGTCATAATTACCTCTTTTATAATAATTCACTACGCCTGGCGCTGTGAATAATTTTATTTATTTGTTTTATTCTTCCATTTAAATCGGCGCTTTCCATAAAATAGCGAACCATAGAAATATTTCTTGCCCCCGCGTTAAGAACATCGGTTAAATTATCGGGGAATATTCCTCCAATTGCCACGACTGGAATATTTCTCTTATCTGCCATGTCAACTACCGATCTAATTTTTGCAGTTCCAACTACCGGATCAGGCACTGTCTTAGTTGGTGTTTTAAAAATCGGACCAAATCCAATATATGCCGGGTCAAAATCCAAAGCATTCCTGGCCTGTTCCAATGAATGCGTCGACAAGCCAATCATCATATCATTACCGACTATTTTCCTGGCATCCGCGATTGATAAATCGTTCTGTCCTAAGTGTAAAATATCGGCTTTAACCAGTTTTGCAATATCAGCCCGGTCATTAATGACAAATAATGTATTGGTGCCGGCTGTTTTTTTCCTTAAAACGTTAGCGACTTTAAGTAAATCTCTGTCATTTAAATTTTTCTCACGTAGTTGAAGCAGCCTAACATTATTTTGAACAGCTATTTCCGCTATTTCATGATACGGCAGTACAGGATTTGTTATAATCAGACATAATCCAAAATCTTTCATTTAACATCCATCCCCTTTGGACAGCCTGTCATTAATCAATCTCGCAACTTTTTTACCGCTCATTAACATGCCGCCAAAAATCGGGCCCATACGGAAATTCCCGGAAACCGCATTTGCCGCCATACCGCTGACATACAAACCGGGGAATATCTCTTTTGTGTTTTCAATTGTAGTGCGCTCACCTTCTTCGATCGAAAGGGAGCGTTCACCCATAATACCACCTGTCTGAGTCTTTAGCTTTACTTCATTTTTGCGGGCTAAAACCGACGTTACTTCGCAGGAATGACCGGTACTATCGAGAACTGTTTTTGCCATTATTACGAGTGGATCTACATGCATACCCTCACGATGAACAGGCGCCCAGTTTACGACAACCCCGGCAACTGATCCCTTTTGAAGGACAACATCTTCAATTGAAAAACAATTAAAAATAGTAGCCCCGGCTTTCTTTGCGGAAAAAATTAAGGCCGCCGTCGCTTCTACCGAATCGCAAACATAATACCCTTCTTCATAAGGCTTATAGGAAATGTTAACATTATCGAGTATTGAAATTGCGTCTTCCTGCACTACAATTTGATTAAACATCATAGCGCCACCCCACATACCTCCGCCAGGCGCTAATTTACGTTCAAAAAGCACAACTTTTTTACCAGCCTGTGCGAGGTATTTAGCCGCAATTAACCCGCTTGGTCCGCCTCCAACAATAGCAACATCAACTTCAAGATTTTCTTTTAGTTTCTTTTGATAAGAATCAACAATGCCAAAAGATACGATCTTTTCCATCTTTCACCTCCTTTTTTAAGGGGGATAATGCTATGTAGAGTATTGTTTTTTTACTCCCTCCGCCGGCATTACCCGGATCAGGTTCTAAGGGTCTGATCTCAGCCTTGACAGGCACCCCCATTGTTTTTTTATTTCAAAAAATGCTTTTTAAGTTAGTATATTATTTAATAAATCCAAATATATTTCACACCAAAACACCATTCGAAAACAGAGATATTTATCTATTGGAGAGTTTAAACTCCAGTTCGTCAATCTTCCGATACAACGAAGACAAACCAATTCCGAGAACGTCGGCGCAGCGGTTTTTATCATTCAGTTACATCAGGAGCTTACTCGTTACCAAGCCCCAGCTTTGTAACGGAAACTACATCTTTACTCTCGTTCCGTGGCTCCCCCGCCTGACAGACTGTTTGTCAACAGGTCGGGCAGGTGTTGCGGAACGGCAAGTGTCATTCGGTAAGTCATAAAACTGGCTACAGAGCAAAGCCCTGTAGCCAGAATAAAACATTCCCAAGCTGGGGACAGTGAAATAAAGAAAAAGATTTCACGTCCTAAAGGCTTGGGAATGAACAAGGTATTCGTACTCGTTACAAGGTCCCCAGCTTTGTAACGAAAACTACATCTCTACTCTCCGGCTGCAGAAAAACATTAACCATCGCCTGGCGCGAGTAAGCTCAAAGCGGACTATGTAAAAAAACAGTTGCACCATTGCGATAAATTCAGTAAAGTCACCTCGAGCGGTAAATCTTCAACTGGGGTGGTGTAAAAGCGAAGTACCGCAGTCAAATTTCCGGCAGCTGCCGGAGATGGGACTGACGGTGCTACTGCATTGGGGGAGGAAATCGGCTCGGATGTAGGAGTATTTTGGATTGCTCGTCGACAAACTGGTAAAACAGCCCGTTTTGGATACAACCAAAAGTCTAAAAAAGGATATGTTCAGGCTGATAATTTGTGAGATATGATTGAAATCCGGATTGGCGCTGTGTTTGTAATTTGAGATGGTATGTTTTTATTAATATAGTGCGGAGCCATTAGGAAAACCATGAGCGAACAAATAAAAAAGCCCCCCAAATTATTAGATCAAGTCCGTGAAAAGATAAGGGTAAAACATTACAGTTACAGGACCGAGCAGGCTTATGTGCAATGGGTAAAGCGGTTTATTTTATTTCATAATAAAAAACATCCCAAAGATATGGGAGAAAAAGAGATCACACAGTTTTTATCCCATTGGGCGGTCAACCGCAACATCTCTGCATCCACGCAAAACCAAGCTTTATGCGCGATTGTCTTTTTGTATAAACATGTCCTGAATAAAGACCTTAATGAATTTGGAAATATCCAATGGGCTAAACGACCAAAACGTCTTCCGGTAGTATTCTCAAAAAATGAAATGAGACAGATATTAGACGAAATGAGTGGCATCTATAAGGTAATGGCAACACTGCTTTATGGCGCCGGGTTGCGACTGACTGAATGTCTGCAATTACGGGTTAAAGATATTGATTTTGATTATCAGCAGATTACTGTGCGTAGCGGTAAAGGCGAAAAAGACCGAGTGACAGTATTGCCCGAGTCTGTTACTGAACCATTGAAGAAACATATTAACAAAGTAATTGATATTCACGATAAAGACATTCAAGAGGGATATGATTCCGTATATATGCCTTATGCGCTTGATCGTAAGTATCCAAATGCCGGGAAGGAAATCGGATGGCATTTTTTATTTCCGTCCAAAAATATTTCCAAAGATCCTGTTTCAGGAATAATGAGAAGACATCACCTTCATGGAAGTGTTCTTCAACGTGCTGTGAAAAATGCAATTAAAAAAGCGGGAATTATGAAACATGGTGGATGCCATACGTTTCGGCATTCCTTCGCAACGTACCTTTTGGAAGACGGTGTTAATATTCGAACTGTACAGGAATTACTGGGCCATAAAAGCGTAGAGACTACTATGGTATATACTCATGTAATGAATAAGAAAAGGGTTGGGATAAAAAGTCCGGCGGATAATTTATGAGTTCAAATAATGTTTAATCGAAAACTGAAACCCGGTCAGAAGGGTACGAAAAAACTTATGGAGAAGTATGGTGAAAAACTTTTAAACGTTCGGTATGTTTATAATTCCGAAAAACACATTATGATGAAGACAGTTGAACTTTTAATCCAACAGAAGCCATGGTATCCCAATAAAAATAAAATTCCTTATAATAAGAAGGTACATTTGAAGATTGAATATGGCGAGGTCCAGCTGGGACGCCTGGTAAAAGCTGCGGGGGGCTACTGGAATAAGGAAGAAGGCTATTGGGAGTTGCCGTATCGAGAGGCTGTTTCATTAGGTCTTGACAATAGGATAATGAATGACTAAAATAGACACAAATGAATAGAAGTTCACAAAATGGGTTAAAAAGTTTGTCTATAGAGAAACCTTTAAGTTTCTTGATTAAGAAACTTTCTGAAAAAGTTTCTGCATGGAGAAACTTGTTTCTGGATAGAGAAACCTGTTTTGGGCATAAATGTGCAGTAGAAACATATGTTAGCGCAATAAAAATAAGTATTGACAATATACTACGAATGGTGTATTTTACATAAAAAGCAGAAGGTGTATTATGAAAATTCAAACAAGCGTAAGAGTTGAAGATATATTGTATAAAGAAGCAAAAAGTATCTTCAAAAAATTTGGACTTAGTTTTGGTGATGCTGTGAATATATTTTTAGCAAAAGTTGCTATGGAAAAATCCATACCTTTTGATTTGAGTTTACCTTCCGAAGAATTAGAAAATCGACTTAATAATCTTAAAGATAATAATAATACACAGATTTATAAAACTACAAATGAATTATTTGAAGATTTAGGGATCTAATGTTGCTTGAAATAAAGATCGAAAAGTCTTTTAAAAAGGATATTGAAAGAGATAAAAAGAGTGGACAATATTCTGAAAAGGATTTTGAAGTATTAAAATCTATAATTTCTTCCCTACAAAATCAACAGGATATAGATACAAAATATAAAAGACATCCCCTTAAAGGAGAAATGCGAGAATTTGAATCAATTCATTTAAAGAATGATTGGTTACTTATATTCAAAATTGACGATCAATACTTGAATCTGATCATGTTAGGAAAACATACTCAGGTTTATAAAAAATTCAAATAGAATAGATTCACCGGATAGAAATAAAAAGGACTGACTTTTAAAATTAGTATTTTGGAAACATGAGCAAGAATGAAGAATCTGTACAAATAAGAAAAGAAAATGCTAACAATGGTATTCAGCCAACCGAAAAAGCTGTTCGATGATTTCAGGATTTGAGACTTTGCAATATGTTTACTAAAAACCAGTCGTCTTGCTTCGTTAATTTTTCGGTGGCTGATACCTGACCGTTAGCAGTATAAAAGGTAATAATTGAATATCATGAAATGATAAATAATAAGAATTTCGATAGGCAGTATTGAACAAGAAATAATGAATAAAGGATAAAAAGATTGCAATATAATATTGAATGGGATCCGGGAAAGGCAAAAACTAATATAAAAAAACATAAAATATCATTTGAAAAAGCAGCGACTATATTCAGAGATCCACGAGCAATATCTATTTATGATAACGAACATAGCGATAGAGAAGATAGATGGATTACTTTAGGGTTGTCATCAAATGGGATTTTATTAGTTGTTCATCATACATTTGAACAATTAGATAATAGTAATGCAAATGTTCGTATTATATCAAGCCGAAAAGCAACAAAAATTGAAATGAAACAATATAATGAGGAAAATTAAAATGAAGAGGGAATATGATTTTTCCAAAGGCGAGAGGGGTAAATTTTATAAACAAGATTTGAAATTAAATTTACCAATATACCTTGAGCCTGAAAATATGACTTTTGTTGAAAGTATAGCTGAGAGGAAAAAATCTGATTTATCTACGGTAGTAAATATTCTTATAAAAACAGATAAACAGTTGGCGGAAGTTATAAAATAACAAAAACATCTGCTAACCATTGTATTCAGCCAACAGAAAAAGCTGTTCGATGAATTTGGATTTGAGAGTTTTCAATATGTTTTCTAAAACTAATCATTTTACTTCGTTTCGTTTTCTGTGGCTGATACCTGCCGTTAGCGTATAAAAAAAGGAGATAAAAATGAGTGGAGATGTTACAAAAAAATCGAAAGTACCAATTATTGTTCTGGTTTCGACTCTTGTGATTGTAATTTTGATATTAGTTGCTAACAATTTGCTGCAAACTTCACAAAGAAAAAGAGAACTACAGGAGAGGAAGGAAATAGTAGAAAAGAAAACTGAAGGGGTTAGAAAAGTTAATATTAACAAAGCGGATATTGAAACTTTGGTTAAACTTCCCGGAATCGGTCCTGTAAAAGCTAAAGCTATTATAGATTATCGTGAGAAAATCGGGAAATTTAAATCTTTAGATGAAATCACCAAAGTAAAGGGAATCGGTAAAAAGACTATGGAAAAACTAGAACCTTATCTGGAAATAGAAGGAGATTCAGCCGAAGTAAAATCTTCTCTAAGTTCGGAAGGAGAAAAGGCAATTACTACAAAGATAAATATCAATACTGCCTCTTTAAATGAACTTACTTTATTGCCAGGTATTGGTGAGAAGAAAGCACAGGCAATTATTAAATACAGAGAGGAAGTGGGAAATTTTAAGAGTAAAGATGAAATAAAGAACGTGAAAGGCATTGGCGATAGCATTTATAAAAAAATAAAGAATAAAATCGAGGAGTATTAAAAATGAACCTATTGAAAAATCTACTATTCATTTTTCTAATTACTTTCACATCTTGCCAAATGCAAACCGATAAAAATTGGGTAAATTTATTCAATGGAACAGATTTATCGGGGTGGGAAGTCTTAAACGGAACAGCAGAATATTTAGTTAAGGATAATGCAATAGTTGGAATTAGCAAATTGAACACTCCAAACACTTTTCTTGCGACTACTAAAGAATACAGTGATTTTATCCTTGAGTATGAAGCAAAAATGGAAGATGGTTTAAATTCAGGAGTGCAGATCAGAAGTAACAGCCTGCCCGAATATCATAATGGCAGAGTGCATGGTTATCAAGTTGAACTTGACGCTTCCGCAAGAGCCTGGTCCGGAGGTATATATGATGAGGCAAGAAGAGGCTGGCTTTACAATCTAGAATGTAATCCTAAAGCCAAAACAATGTACAAACATAATGATTGGAATAAATTTCGTGTGGAAGCGATAGGAAATAATATAAGAGTTTGGTTAAATGGAGTGGCGACTGCGGATTTAATTGATGATGTAACTCACAAGGGATTTATTGCTCTACAGGTACATGGAATTGGTAATAACTCCAGGAAAGTCGGTAAAACGGTTCAGTTCAGAAACATTAGAATAAAGACAGAAAATCTTGAGAAAGAAAAAACAAAATCAATAAGTGAGATACATCAAATTAGTTATCTTCTCAATACATTAACTGAAAGAGAAATAAAAGAAGGACGGAAGCTTCTCTGGGATGGCAAAACAACTAATGGCTGGCGCGGTGCAAAACTGGATAAATTTCCGGAAGCCGGTTGGAATATAAAGAATGGTATTTTAACCGTAGAAAAAAGAAGCGGCGGTGAATCAACAAATGGCGGGGATATTGTAACAGTTGAAAAATATGGGAATTTTATACTTGAGGTGGATTTCAAATATACCAAAGGTGCGAATAGCGGTATAAAATATTTTGTTGATACTGAATTGAATAAAGGTGCCGGATCTTCAATTGGCTGTGAATTCCAAATTCTTGACGATGAAGTTCATCCTGATGCAAAGGAAGGTGTTGCAGGCAACAGAACTTTAGCCTCCCTTTACGATTTAATTACTGCAAATGCACATTTGTATGCCCCAAACGAAAGTACACCAAAGCGTGTAAACAGGTATGGCTGGAACAGAGCAAAAATAATTTTAAAAGATAATTATGTTGCTCATTACCTAAACGGAATTAAAGTTGTTGAATATAACCGTGGCACACAAATGTGGCGCGCCTTAGTAGCGTATAGTAAGTATGCTAAGTGGCCCAATTTTGGCGAGCTGCCTGAAGGAAATATTTTGCTTCAAGATCATGGAGATGAAGTTTCATTCAAAAACATTAAAATAAAAATTTTAAATGAATGAAGGGATTAACTATGAGTAAAAATATCACCCGAAGGAATTTTATTAAAAAATCATCTGTTGTCACTGCTGGATCGGTGATAGGCGCTTCAGTATTTACTGCAAAAAGTTATGCTCGAATTATCGGCGCTAATGAGCGTATGAATTTTGCAATACTTGGATTACGCAGCCGTGGTTTTGCTTTATTAGATGGTATTCAACAATATGAAAACACAATGGTTACGCATATCTGTGACGTTGACCAACGTTATTTTGAAAAATTCTCACTCGAAGCTGAAACCAAACAGGGACAAAAACCTGTATGGGATACAGATATCAGAAAAATGCTTGAATCAAAGGATATTGACGTTATAGCAATTGCTACACCTGAACACTGGCATACTCCGATGGCAATTATGGGTCTCCAGGCAGGCAAACATGTTTACGTTGAAAAGCCATGCAGTCACAATCCATATGAAGGTGAATTGTTGGTCCAAGCGCAGAAAAAATATGGGAAGTTGGTTCAAATGGGAAATCAACAGCGCTCCTCCCCATTTACAAGAAAATTGATTCAACAAATTCATGAAGGATTAATTGGGGATGTATATTTTGGTAAAGCATGGTACACCAATACCCGTGGTTCAATTGGTATTGGGAAAGAAGTACTGGTTCCTGATTACCTGGATTGGGATTTATGGCAGGGTCCTGCACCGCGTCGTGCATATAAAGATAATATTCATCCCTATAACTGGCATTGGTTTTGGCATTGGGGAACAGGGGAAACATTGAATAATGGCACGCACGAGGTTGATATTTGCAGATGGGCGCTAAATGTTGATTATCCAAACAAGGTTACTGCTTCAGGCGGAAGGTTTCACTACAAGGATGACTGGGAGTTTTATGATACTTTAATTACAAGCTATGAATACGAAAATAAAATGATTACCTGGGAAGGACATAGTTGCAATGGAAACAGTTATCAATCTGGAAGAGGCGCCGCTATACATGGTACAAATGGTGCAGTTACAATAGGTAGAGGTAGTTATAAGGTTTATAATTTACAAAATGAAGTAATCGACGAATATCAGACAGGACAACTGATAGAAACCACTGATCTTATGAGCAGAGATTTAATAACAAGACTTCATTTTAAAAACTTAATTAACGGGATCAAATTCGGTGAAAAGCTTCACTCCCCTATTGATGATGCAAACAAAAGCGTTACTATTTTACAGCTTTCCAATATTGCATGGAAATTCGGCAGGGAATTACATTTAAACAAAAAGAACGGACACATTTTAAATGATTCTGAAGCTATGGGAATGTGGAGTCGTGAATATGAAAAAGGTTGGGAATTGAAGATTTAAAATGGCGGTGGTGAAAGTACATCATAATAACTTTTTTACAATGAATACACGTCTTGAAACCGTATTTTGGGGACGAAGTAAAGCTGATTGCGAAGTGGTTCTTGCAAAAATAAAACGGACAGTACTGGATCTGGAAAATATACTTAGTAGCTTTATTCCTCATAGCGAAACATATATACTGAATAAAGCAGGTAAAAAAACAAATATACATGTAAGTGATTATCTTTTTAACGTCATTAAACGTTGTTCTGAATTTAAGCAAAAAACATTGGGGTATTTTGATATAACGTTTAATAGAGCATTCGATACATCGCCGCAGGAAAACAATAGTGATAGAGTTTCTAACAATAAGTTTAAAGATTGCAACATCATTTTTAATGAGAAAAATAAGACTTTGTGCTTTCGTAATGAAAAAACTACTGTTGATTTTGGCGGTATTGGGAAAGGTTTAGCATTGGAAGATGTGGAGAAAATTCTCAATTTTTATGAAATTGAAAATGCATTCATCAGTTTTGGTGAAAGTACCATTATCACCAGAGGACGTCATCCACATGGGGAATATTGGCCATTTGGAATTTCAAACTTGTTCAAACCGAAAGAAATTGTATATTCATTTAGATGCAATAATCATTCTATTTCAACAAGCGCAACAATTCAAAATGTTGAGAATCTGAAAGAACTTAGACATCATATTGTTGATCCAAAATCCGGGATGCTAATAACAACACCAAAGATGATAAGTGTAAAATCAGAGTCACCAGTGATTGCCGAGGTTTTATCTACGGCATTATTAGCTGCTGATCCTAAAACACAGCATAAGATAGTTTCTAATTTTGAAAATAATGAAATAATTGAAGTGATTTTCAATCAGGATAATTCACCGGTTATAACTAAATTAAACTGAGAGATATATGTTAAATAAGCAGTCAAGGAGAGAATTTCTAAAAATTAGCAGTACCGCTGCAATTGCCGCAACTGTTTATCCATGGGTAGAAATTTTCGGCAATAACGATTCTTCAAAAAAACCTTCCGATAAAGTACGACTTGGTTTTATTGGCGTTGGTGTTAGGGGCGCTACACTTCTTTTAAATGTAAAAGAACTGTCAAAGGAAACAAATGTAGAAATTGCAGCCGTTTGTGATGACTATCCGCCAAATTATGACAGAGCTATTGAGCTTGCTGAAAATTCCAAGGTAAAAGCTTTTGTTAATTACCATAAATTACTTGAAATGAAGGACCTTGATGGCGTGATAATTGCAACTCCGTTGCATGAACATACTCGTATAGCTGTGGAGGCAATGGAAGCCGGTTTTCATGTTTTTTGTGAAAAGGCTATGGCTCGTACTTTGGATGATATAAAGAAAATGTACGACACACACGTGTCAACGGGCATGATTTTGCAAATTGGTCATCAGCGTATGTTTGATCCAAAATATATTAAAGCTATTGAAATGATAAAAAACGGAGAGATAGGCAAGATAGGACAAATACGCGCATACTGGCATCGCAATAATGATTGGAAGCGTCCCTTACCAAAAGGAAAGCCTGAGCTCGAGCATAAAATCAACTGGAGATTATATAAAAAATACTCTGCCGGATTAATCACCGAATTAGCTTCTCATCAAATTCAAGTTGCTAATTGGATTTTAAATAATGCCCCGATATCGGTTATGGGTACCGGTTCGATTGTTTATTGGAAAGACGGACGGGAGGTTCATGATAATGTTGCCCTGATTTTTTCTTATGATGATGGTACCCAGTTCGTATGGGATTCCATGACAAGCAATAGAAAATATGGCTGCGAAGAACAGATAATGGGCGACAAAGCTACAATGGAAATTGGGTCCAATAAAATTTTTCTGGAAAATCCACCTCCTGCACCAGGTATTAGACAGATGATTCACGAAATGGAGCTTGGCTTATTCGAAATTATTCCAATTGGCGGTGCAACATGGATTCCTGAAACACCAGTCAAATATGAGGGAGAATATATATCCGATAAATACGAACTCAACGAAACGCTTCTGCAATTAGAGGCATTTGTAAACTATATCAGAAAAGGAAAAGCCCCGGAACAATTAACAATAGAGGGTTATAACGCAAGTATTTGGTCAATACTTGCTGAAGAAGCAGTTGATAAAGGATTAAAATTGACAATGCCAGGGAAATATATTCTTTAATTAGAAAAACAAAGAAATTTTATGAAAGATATAATTGTAACAGGAAAAAGAATTAAGATAGAGCTTATAAAGCTTTTAGTCTTTTTTTCAATAGCAATGGGTCTTAATATATATTCTATTAATAATTACGAAACTGACTGGAGCGAGCTCTTATCTCAGTTTCATATAGTTCTAATAATAACAATAATTCTTTACTCGGTTTCATTAATATTTTTATTATTGAAAAACTTTATTAGAAGGATAATTCAGAAATAGTAAAAGCTATTTTTGTCTATTTGCATATTAAATCATTTATTATTCTATTATTATAATATGTTCATCACGGATTTGGATGGGTGAAGCAGAGATCCCTTTCACTCGCGGTGTAAACCTGACCAATTGGTTCCAGACCACAAGCGCACAGCAAATTCAGTTTACGAAATTCACGAAACAGGATTTGATCAATATCAAAAGTCTGAGCTGCGATGTGATTCGATTACCCATTAACCTGCACTTTATGACAAGTGGCGAGCCGGATTATAACATCGATCCGCTCTTTTTATATTTTCTCGACCAAGTTATCGCCTGGGTGGAAGAGCTAGAGATTCACCTTATCCTTGACAACCATACATTCGACCCTGCAGAGAGTACCAATCCGGATATTGGAGATATTCTGGTTACGGTCTGGACCCAGATGGCTGAGCGCTACAAAGATCGCTCAAACTACCTTTACTACGAAGTGCTCAACGAACCGCACGGTATTGCGGATGCAACGTGGAATGAAATCCAGCAACGAGTCGTTGAAACCATTCGATCGGTCGATTCCACACACACGATCATTATCGGTCCGGCAGGATGGAATAGTTACAACAATCTCAAAAATATGCCCGAATACGCTGATACTAACTTAGGGCTTCCTGAAAAATCATATAATATATTGTTATTACAGTCATTTATATCTTGACATTTAGGGTTAAAATGCATACATTTAGGGCGATATTTGCCAAAACCCTTGCACTTATTAAATCAAATAGGAGCCCTAAATGGTAAATTTTGACGACCCTAATCAAATCGAAATAAAAGATTTCGTGTTGCCTTTTTCTGGACGGCTTAATCCCAATAATAAATGGATACGCCTTTCCAGGATGATTCCCTGGGAAGAACTGGCTGGGAAATACACAAAAAGAATGTCCAAAGATTTTGGGCGATTGTCCATCAAACCCCGTGTGGCTATTGGCGCTTTGATTATCAAACATTATAAGAAAATGAGCGACGAAGACACCATTCAGGATATTCAAGAAAATCCGTACCTGCAATATTTTCTGGGTTATTCCAGTTACCAGTTTAAGCCCTGTTTCGATTCATCGCTATTTGTTACGATTCGTAAAAGACTCAAGGCGAGAGAGATAGAGATTATTAACGAGGTATTCATTACGAAAGTCAAAGAACTACGGGTGATAGAAAAAGAGATCAAACAATCCCGAAAGCGTTCCGGAACACCTAAGGATGATAACAATCAATCAACGGAATCGGAGACCTCCGAAAAGAACAAAGGCAAATTGATTGTTGATGCTACGATTGCCCCTTCAAACATCAAATATCCTACGGATTTAGATTTGCTTAATGATTCCCGAGAGATTAGCGAGCACATAATTGATAAATTGTACACGAGCGATCAGTTTTCTCAAAAGCCAAGAACCTATCGGCGATTAGCACGCCGGGATTATCTGCGAATCATTAAGAAGAAACGTAAAGGCAAAAAAGTGATTAGTCTTGGCATTAGGCAACAGTTGC
>JAUVYH010000013.1 GCA_030603165.1 Fidelibacterota bacterium | reverse complement strand
AATGTACGAAATTGAAGTTATGTTAGGTGATACCTATGAAAGTCACATAATTCGTACTATTGAGTATTGGGAAATAGAAACACGACGATATCCACAAAGACAACACTTTGCCGTATTAATTGCTGAGAGTATTACACGAAGGTTTTTCAATGTCATTCAACTTCTAAGTTTAAATATTCCAATTATCGCTATTCAGGTAGAATTGTTAAAAATTAATGATGATTATTATCTGAATTTTACTAAAGTTTTAGATATTTATGAAGAGCCAGAAGATATTGAAGAAACAGCTGAGGTCACTGCAAAAGACTGGAATAATTCAGCAAAATGGACATTAAATACTGCAAGTAAATTTCTTTCACTTATTAATCCCGAAACAAATATTTTAAAATTAAAGTATGTGAAAAGTTATATCGCAATATGTGAAGATGGACATAACATTTTCTATTTTTCTAAAAAAGGAAGTCCCAAATCTTATCTATCGTTTAGAGTGAGAAATGAAGAATCCGTTGAAAAGATAAAAGAAATCTTCGATGATCAAGATATATCGTATAATTACAATAAATATAAAGATTTTGTTTTGACTATTGATGAATCATCTGTCGAGAAACATATAGATATTTATAAATCCGTTTATCAGGTTATTGGTTCGTAATAATGGATAAAAAGGCAAGTCTGTTATTTTTTTATATTTTTTTACTTTTACTGCCAGTTGTTTCTTTTTCACAAAGTGGACAGTGGAGTCATAGTTTTCTTGATTCCATTTCTTCCTTAAAGGTTCTATTTCCGGAAGGTGTGCTATCAGGGAGTTATGTTTAATAAATTAATTCTGACAATTGTAACTATCAGTTTTTGCACTTTTACAAATGCAAATGCGGGAGAGTCTCTAAAACTGGCGCCTGAGTTGGGTGAATGGGGTTTAACCGCCGTAGTGTTCTATACTGCCCGTAAAATTGATGATATGTCTGTATGGACCTCTCTATCGTCTTCGAAGGGAACAACAGACAGCTCATTTCATGAAAATACAATTTCCAGCTCAAAACTGTATGCCGCAGCGGGAGTAGCGGCGCTTGGGATCGGTTTTATTCCAAATAACGCCGGCTGGTTAAAGGAATCAAATTATCGGCACAGTAAGGGAATTGTCGAGGCTTTGTCAGCGACTTATCTTGTGACAAATGTGACGAAAAATATTGTTGGGCGCAAACGACCCAGCTTTGATGATTATCCTGATACAGATCTCGTAGATGCAGATAAGTCCTTTCCTTCCGGGCACACTTCTATTTCTTTTGCGCTGGCGACATATAGTACCCTGTACGTGTTTGACCACATAGGTCATTGGGATAGGAATGTGGATAAAGCCGGGAAACTGCTTTACCTGACCGGCAGTCATGTTCTTGCCGCTTATGTCGGATATACGCGGGTCACTGACAACCGACACTTTGTATCCGATGTTATAGCGGGTGGACTGATTGGCAGTACGGTCTCTGCGCTTGTTTATCATTATCAAAATAACTGCATATCCAAAAGTGAATCTTCGGATAATGTCTCTAAAAAAACGTCTCCGGTATTGCTGTCTTTTAATCCATTTCCGGCATCGATGTCCTTAACAATTTCATTTTAACATCGAATAAATCCAAAACACCAGCTTATTTATCCCTTCATACTAAATCGAAATCATTCAAAAGTTTTACCTAAATGATACATTTATTGTTTAGGCGAAAATATCAATTTTATCAAATAAGTTGGCATATCTATCGGTCATAAAAGCCAGTGGAATGAACCACAGCAATCGGAACAGCGCCAGGCTATCCAGGAAGTTGATTTGGATCAAGATGTGTTTCCTAAGCAGAATGATCGCAATTGCGAAAAAGACCGCAAACTGCATGAATAAGTACCTCGGCGTATGGAAGTTATACTACATCTGATTACAGAATAGCAGTGGTGTAATACCCAATATTAACAGCAGGAATGTATTTTCTGTTTTTTTCAGGCTGATCATTAATTCCTGAATATCATCAACATTATGTCTATAAAAATATGGGCTGATTATGGATAGTAAACAGCCCACTATTAGCAATTTCTATCAGTTCACCGAACTAATACCATCTTCTTGGTGGCATTAAAACCCGAGGAAGTCCTGATGGAATATAGATAAATCCCGCTGGATACCTGGATCCCGGATTTATCTTTCCCATCCCAGATGGCATGGCGAAATCCTTCGTGAAGATTTCCATCAACAAGTTTGACTACTTCCCGACCGCTAATATTATAAATTATTAGTATTACGTGCGATTGCTCCGGTAGGTCATAGGCGATGGTTGTTGTCGGATTAAAGGGATTTGGATAATTCTGGCGAAGGGCATATACTTCGGGAAGCGTCGTCTCTTCGGAGTCAACGGATTTCTCTAAGCCGAAAAGTTCCGATACAAGCCAGGCCGCTTCAGTATCCGGATAATTGTTAATTATTTTGCAAAAATTATTGGTAGCGTTTTCGGAAGTAGATTTTTCCAATCCCTCGGAATTATTATTCATATTCAGGTACAACATACCTTGGTCGAATAACGCAGAAGCCAAAGCTTCTTGAGAATTGGGCTCGAACGACCATATCGCGATAATTTCTTCGGAACGTTCGAGAGCTTCATCGAAATCTCTTAAACCGGCGCTGACTTTTACGGAATAGTCAAGGGCTATCTTGCCCAACAGTTGATCGCTGTACGTCGCATACAATTGATCCAGGTTTTCCAGTAACCCCTGTTTATCGTCGGTTTTATTATACAGACGGGCTAGACCGCACAAGATACGATAGTCAACGGAATCGTCGGGAGCCAACTCGGCTGCCCGGTTCAGAACGTTTATCGCTTTCGTATATGTACTGTCTATATACTCAAATTCCCATGCCTCTGCGATCAATTGATATACCTGGCCGGACTCATCCGCACCGGTGGCTTTGGGAAGCTGGAAGCCGTATGCATCAGCAGTGGGAGACGTATAAAAAGAGCCGTATAACGCTTGATTGTTCCACCAGTTCAACTCCGCGTAAATCTTGTTTGAACTGGAATTCTTCACATCGTATGTACCACTGCCATGATCGAATTGATTGAAACCACCCCTCATATACGGCATCTGCATATAGAGTAAATGACCCAAATCCGCCGAAGCAGTAGAAGTGATATAAACACCATATCGCTTATTATCGGCAATCCTATTATTTAACTCGGCATTCGGATAGGCAATTACTTTATTCATATCAATATCGCTGTAAGTAGATAACGATATCCCGTCATATTTTGTTGTATTTTCAATAGTTGTCCCCTTTATATTTGCCGAAGATTTGTAAAGATAAATGCCATGATAGTAGCAGTTATTAATGATGTTATTATGTATAGCCACTCCGTCAGAATACAGACCGGCAATTCCATAGTTGGAATTAGAAAACTGACAATCTTTAATATAAACATTGTCTGAGTGATACAGATATATCGGGATGCCATTCTCTTCAAAAAAGGATCGCTGTATTAAACCGGAAGCATAATCTACTCTGATGCCATACGAGGCTCCGTACATCTCAATATAATCAAAACTCCAACTCGAGCCGCTTGTTAGATTTATTTGTTTCCAATAGGTTCTGCTGGTACTGCTTGTATTTGAACGCGTGAATACAATATGATTATCCGCGGTTCCCTGGGCATCTAAAGTGCCATTGATGGTGAGTTTTTTACCGGAGCCAAATTTAACCATAGTGCCGGGAACGATCGTGAGGGTAATACCGTAAGGTACGGTGACATCTCCGGTGATATTGACTATGTCAATCCAGGTTTCATCTTCATTTAGCGTCCCGGAAGTTGTCGGGGCCTTCCCCAAAACAGTATAAGCAAACTCGACTTCCGATGGTGCACATGGATACCAAAATTGATTATAGGGATAATAGAGATTAAGTACTCGAAAAACATAAGTTTGTAATGTAGCTCCACTAGTAGTAATTGTTCCTTCTTTTGGACCACACCATGGTACTTCATAATGTGGGTTAGATGCGTGAAACCCTTGCGTTCCTGAAATATTTCCCCACACCAAAGGGGCGCTAACATAAGTTTCCTCAAAAGTAACATTTTTCTCAATTCTATATCTCTTGACACCATATACAGCAAAACTGGGTAAAAACGACCAGGTCAGCCAATCACTATCCATTTGAATTGAGGTTCCACCTGCAGCAGTATTTCGCTCCAATGTATAAGCTGAAGATAGCCTCTTTACTGCATCGCCTGCGTTTATCTTTCCAAAGCCTGTATATTTATCCCAGCCTGGATCTTTAATATCAATAGCTGTCGCTTTAAGTATCGCTTCCACATCCTCAGCTCGAATATCATCTCGCATGCTCATCATCAAGCTGGCAACGCCGGAAACCATTGGAGTCGAAAAAGATGTGCCAAACAAATACCGTGTACCACATCCTCCGTTTTTTAGAACAAGTATATCATGGCTTAAATTACCATCATCGCTTCCTCCGGGAGCTGTAAGATCCACGTAGTAATTGTAGTTTGAGAAATATGGCCAGGCATTAACACGATTGGAAGCTGCAATTGATAAAACTAAATCTGAATAACAAGCGGGGAAACGATCTTGATTTCCCTCGTGATTTCCCATAGCTGCTACAACTAAAGCCCCACATAAATAAGCATTTCTAACAGCTAATAATGTTGAATATGAACCATCTTCACCATACTCTGAAGACCAACTGTTATTTATAATTCTACAATCATTTTCAACACAAGCCCAAACTGCTTCCGCAAAATAATCAGAACTTGATGAATGCGGTGATGAAAAAAATCTTGCATTCCAATCAACACCAGCCAACAGGTTATTATTGTTTGTGTTTGCAACACAGACACCGGCAGTAGCAATAGAGTGACCGGCGTCTCCCGTAAAAGCCTTATTAAGCCCTGTTCCACGTCCTTCCAGTTCAGTTAATGGATCAGGATCTATTGAATAAAAATATGCTCCGGTCTCTTCAACCATACCTATTATAATATCAGAAGCACCAGTAGTATACCCCCAGGCTTCCGGCAGATTTATGTCTGCTCTATCCTGTGGATTACTTTGATTAAGGAAATCAAAATATGCCCACTGTTTTCCTGGAGTCTCACCAGGATCAAATTGCCCATTGCCATTATCATCCTCGAACATAAAATCGGGATCATCAGGAAATACATCAGATTCGTCAGTATTAATAAACTTATAAACAAATTCCGCATGCTTAACCACATCCAATTTTTCAAATGATTTTTTTATTTCTTTTATTGTAGATGTATCAGGTAGTTCAATTGTATAAAAACGGGAAAGGTCTGAAAGACGCACCTGAGCGCCATTCTTTAATGTTTTGAGTGTATCGGCAGGATTGAATGAGGGAACTGTTCGTTTAATTTTTAAAACTCCTGCATTCTTAAAAGCTTTCTGTAAGGCATTATTCCGAATAGCAGCATTTTCAATATGGTGAATACCACGACTTGCCGGTAATTCGATCACCGGTTTCTTAAGATACACAGTGACTCTGTTTAATAATTTCTTATCACTGCCAGACAAATTTGAAACACTAAAAAGCGCCAAAAAAGAAACGAGCAAAGTTAACTTGAATTTCATGATAACCTCCTAATTTGTTAATAAATATTGATCTTCAAAGTAATCCTATGGAGCAATCGAAGTAATGGGCATTTCATCATTCACCTTTACGCATATTTCAGAATTTTCTGTCTTATGGCTCCTGACTTGTATTCTCAATCTATTCTCTATCAAAGATCAGGCTGGTGATAAATATTGACCTTGTTCCTCAAAATAATCATCCGGAGCAGGCTGCGTAATAGGTGTTTTATCACTTCCATCCTTACGCATCTTCCAGAGTCTTCCGTCTCTTGGCTCCGAACTTGTATACACAATCCATTCACCATCAGGAGACCACGCTGGCCACCTAGCGTGCTTTACTAATAATTTTTCTTTTGAACCATCGCTATCTATCCTGTGTATATCCGCAAAACCGCCATTATCACCTATAACATGTTCAAACACAATATATTTACCATCAGGTGATGCGGCAGGATTTTTGCAATTCTTCGGCATATTTGTTAGCCTTGTTTTGCTGCTATCAGAAAATTTATATCGATAAATTTCTGTTTCACGAAATCCTTGTCTCTCATCTTCAGGCCAATCCGAATACACAAAAGATAATCCATCTCGTTCAAAATTTGGATCCTCAGAATAACGAACTACTAAAGTATCATTATCACCGTTACTATTTATCATTCGTATTCCACGTTTGTAACCACCGAGTTCCATTGACTTCCAGTACAGAATTCGTTTTCCATCAGGACTCCAATCAGGATAGAAATTCCCTCCGGGAGTATTGGTTAATTGAACAATTGAATCAGATTCAATATTGTATTTCCATATTTGATCGAAAGCAGTAAAAACAAGCCATTTACCATCAGGTGACCAATCGGCTTGATAAGCATCATTGCTTTTAATTAGCATTTCATTATCGCTGCCATCAGGATTTATCAGATAAATACCTGCTTCCAGAATCTTACCACCGTGTGTATAGGCTATTTTTTCACCATCTGGAGACCAGGTAGGATAAGAATCTTTAATAAATGACACTCCATCATCTGAATTCTGATCATTGTCTTCGCATGAATTAAAGAAGATGAACAGTAATAGCGTTGCAGTTTTGATGATTAAGCTTAAAAAAATATTCTTTCTATTATAAGACATAGGATACCCCATTAATAAATTTTTATCGTCAATCCACTTCTCTATCAGAAATCATGCTGGTGATAAATATTGACCTTGTTCCTCAAAATAATCATCCGGAGCAGGCTGTGTTATAGATGTTTTGTCACTTCCATCCTAAAAATACTATCTGTCACACTTATACAATACTATGTTAATTATAATACAAAGGTCTGATTTTGTCAAGTGAAATTGCGTCAGGGCTGTTTAAACGATTTTTTCAGGATTATCCCGTTTTAAAAATTGAATATTTATGTACGCTTGAACTATTTGTCCAATTCATTTTCGATGACTCGAAAATTATATTGGCATTTATCCTTTATCCTGAATCCAAATCGTCTTAACTTTAGACGTTTAAGCCGTGTCGTTAATTTTGTTTTGGAGTATTTTATGAAAAAAAGCATTAGAGCCGCTATAAAAGTAACTGGTTTTATATTAGCCGGTCTGTTTATTACGGGTTGCGCCATGATGTCGATCCAGAAACCACGATACGATTATTCCGGTATGGATCGAAAGACAAAAACAATTCATAAAAAAGCCGAATCTTTTGCCCGGAAATGCATCAGGAAAGAAGAACCGGTTCAGATGTCACGGTGGCTGCGGGTCGATAGTGTTCGGGTAAGTAAACAAGAGCGGCAGATCCATATTTATTATAACCAGGTTCTGGGATATATTCCATATCGATCAGAAAAGATAAAAAAGGTTTATAAAACCATGCGCAAACAATTAGGATGGCGCTATCGTAATTATGACCTCACGATATATTCCAAAAATTTTCCTGTTGAAGAGTTGGTCCCTAATTATTTTCGTCCTCAAAAATCGGATTGGGACACATCGCGTCTGCCTGTTAATTATGAACGTCCTTTGCCGGTTGTGCGAAATATCAGCAAGCCCCGGACGCCGACAAAAGGGCTCAATCAGCGCAATATCGCTCTCTGGCACAGTCACGGCTGGTATTATGAAAATAAATTGCGGCGCTGGGAGTGGCAGCGCGCCCGGGTTTTTCAAACCGTTGAAGACCTGTTTCCAATGTCGTTTACCGTTCCCTACCTGGTTCCCATGCTGGAAAATGCCGGCGCTAATGTGTTTATCCCCAGAGAGCGGGATCTTCAGACTCATGAAGTCATTGTAGATAATGATTCATCAAGCCCGTCTGATAGCTATTTTGAAATCTCATCGGATACAAGCATCACATTTCAATCGGCGCCCGACTCATCGGGATTTGCAATCGGAAATCCTCCCTATGAAACCGGCGTCAATCCCTTTCGACAGGGTTCATATCGATATATTGCATCGGACGCGACTGCTACGGCTGAAATTCAGTTTATACCCGAAATTCCGGAAGATGGCTATTATGCGGTAACTATCGCTTATAAGTCTTTAGAGAACAGTGTCGATGATGCTCATTATACGGTATATCATCTCGGTGGGAAAACGGAATTTCTGGTCAACCAGCAGATCGGCGGCGGGACCTGGATATTTCTGGGAAAGTTTCAGTTCCGTGCCGGCAGTAATCCGGAAATCGGCAAAGTTGTATTGACTAACCGGAGCCGGCAGACGGAAACAATCGTCACCGCCGACGCTGTGCGTTTCGGAGGGGGAATGGGCAATATTTCCCGGGAAGGTCAGATCAGCGGACGACCACGATATGTCGAAGGCGCCCGCTATTATTTGCAGTATGCCGGTATGCCCGACACGCTGGTCTATAATCTGAATGGCGATTCAATTGATTATGCCGATGACTATCAATGCCGCGGAGAGTGGGTGAATTATTTAAGGGGAGCGCCTTTTGGACCGAATAAAAAGCGTGATGAAAAAGGTCTGGGAATTCCGGTTGATCTGAGCTTCGCCTTTCATACCGACGCCGGCAGAACCCGCACCGGGATTGTGATTGGAACACTCTCGATTTATAATACCGACGGAGCGGATAGCACGTTAAAATTTCCCGATGGTCAGTCGCGTCTGGCAAATCGTGATCTCGCCGACATTCTGCAAACTCAGATCGTTGATGATATTCAGGCAAAGTATGATCCCCTGTGGAATCGCCGGGCGCTATGGGACCGTGGATACAGTGAAGCATGGCGCCCCAATGTGCCATCGGTCCTGCTGGAGTTGTTATCGCATCATAATTTTCTGGATATGAAATTCGGGAACGATCCCCGCTTTCGTTTTGACGCCAGCCGGGCAATTTATAAAGCCTTTTTACGGTTTATGGCAACCCAATATCAAACCGATTATGTTGTCCAGCCGCTGCCGGTAAGCCATTTTCAGGCTGAGCTTGTAAACGGTAACAATATAGCGTTACGCTGGAAACCGACGATTGACCCTTTGGAAATTACCGCTATGACGGATAAGTATATCCTTTATACTCGATTAGACGATAAGGATTTTGATAACGGGAAATTGGTAAATAGAAATAATGTTACCTTGCGGAATATTCAACCGGGAGTGATTTACAGTTTTAGGGTGACCGCGGTTAATGACGGAGGTGAAAGTTTTCCATCGGAGATACTGTCGGTTTGCTATCTTGACGGTAGTGAAAAGCCGGTCTGCATTGTTAATGGATTTGACCGGGTTGCGCCTCCGGCAACATTAGAAACTGATGAATACCTGGGTTTTGCCAATTTCTGGGACCAGGGTGTTGCGGACGGTTATGAGCTGGCGTTTACCGGCGACCAGTATGATCTTTCAGCGGATTCTCCCTGGCTGGACGATGATTCACCGGGACACGGCGCCAGTAATGCCGATTATGAATGTACAGTTGTTGCGGGAAACACCCATGATTTTGTCATTAATCATGGCAAATCGATTGTCGCTGCCGGATACGGTTTTGTTTCTGTCAGCGATGAAGCCGTAATGGACGGCGCGGTAAAACTGGCAAGATATGATATTGTGGACATTATTATGGGAGAAGAAAAGCTTACCGGAGGCCCCAAACCTTTTCTGGAGAAACAGTTTGAGGTTTTTCCCGTTCCATTACAGGAATCACTGAAAACATACTGTCAATCAGGCGGCAGTATATTCATTTCGGGGGCATACATCGGAACGGATCCCTTTGTTAATGTTCGGGACGATTCTGTATCGATCAACTTTGTTCAAAACAACTTAAAATACAAATGGCGGACTGACCATGCGGTTAAAACCGGAGGCGTCTATTCTGTTGATTCACTATTTATGCCGTTTGGCAATTCTTTTGAGTTCAACACCCTGCTAAACCCGAGTCTGTATGCTGCGGAATCGCCGGACGCGATCGAACCGGCGGATTCAACCGCCGTTACAATCCTCCGATACAGGGAAAACAATACAAGCGCGGCTGTCGGCTTTAAAGGAGATTACAACGTGGTTGCTTTTGGATTCCCTTTCGAGACCATCCCGGATCAAGGGAAAAGGGACGAAGTGATGCAGGCAATTCTGAATTATTTAAAAAAGTAATAATAATGGAATCGTCCCAAAGGGACCTCTTTGAGATAAAAAGTATCAAATCTGTCATTCCCTCGAAGAGTTCTCTTATGAGATGAACGAGGTACCCCGACTTATCGTATTGGCGTCAGATTAAGCAATCTCAGTATTAACCCCGGCAGGGGTTTACTATTTGTAGCTAAATCCAACAAACTCGACAACCTCAAACCCCGATAGGGGTTCGCTATTTGCTCCCTAATCAAAAACATACCTTATATCGTATTCCGGGTAAACGTATTTGCCACTTCTATCTTTTTAGCCAACTCCCTACGGAGTTTCTATATTCTATTTTAGAAATAGATGTCTCGATAGTCAAATTCATTAATTTCACCAACATATTTGGTGTTAAATAATAGTTCAAATAACTATCTAATCCTTAATCTGGCGCCTATGCGATTTATCGGGGCTTCGCTCATCCGGCAGCTGCCGGACAAATATAATCACTTGTCATTTTGTATAGTGGTTTCGGAGTTTCTTTTTCACCTGTGCAGGCGATTTGCATACCGATAATAATTGCAAAAAGGATTGGTATTTTTTTAGCAGTTGTATTTTCCTTTCAAACTTTGATATGCATTTTTACATGCCCCAAAAGTTTGAAACCGGTTAAAATATTGTGACATAAGCCATCACCTCTGCTGATTTAATCCCAGATGGGTTCAATTTCCCGACCCTTGGGTCATTTCGATCATTCAAACTCATCTAAGGTACCCCGTTGCTTGCGGCGGGGCTGTTCATTTAATCTTTATTCAATCCAATGATTATATGTCGGGTCCCAAATTACCGGATATTTTTCTTCTTTTTCCAATATACAAATAGGCAGAAGGAACCTCTCCAATTTCTCCACGATTTCCGAAAAAGATAAATGACAATCAATTTTATTACGATTTAAAAATGCTTTCCATTGCACATTCTTTGACTCGTCCAATTTATAATCAGCACTAAAAATAATTTCATAGTCCATGAGAAGTGTTGAACGATTTTTAAAGGTCGTAAATATTGCGGCTTTCAGCTGCTGATAATTGAATTCGGAATTATTCGAAATATACCAGATATCATAAAAATCTTTCATTCGGCTGGTTAAAAAATTGTACTTAACTATTGCTTCAAATTTTTCAGCAATCGAGGATTCAAGCGAATATGTTAAAACCGAAGGAATGGCTTGATCATCTAAAAGAACGGGAAAATCCATTGTGACGGGATGAGGAATTATTTCATCCCCAAAACCGATGTCGAGCCGGAGGCGCTTTTGAGCTGTAGTTAAAGAACATTCAAAATAAACTCTTATCCCAGGATATTCCGCCTGCTCAGTAATGATTTCAGATGAAACCGAATCAGGGTCAAATATTACACCATCATCGGCTTTTATAATGAGTATATTCCGGATAATACCCTCTACATTGTCTTGGTCATTAGTTATGGCAACTCCGAGAAAATCAATATCTTTGGTCGGACGCAAGCGAGGTATCTGATTTATCAGAAATAGTAGCGCACCCTTTAGAATCATGTTGTCTTTATAAGGTGAAACTGATAATCGGTGTAGAAATCGTTCCTGGAAATATTGAAGCAATACTGCATTGAAATCCTGCTGATTTATTTTTGCAATATTCAGCAATCGCGCTCTTATGGATGCAGCCAGATCTTTTGTATGATTTTTCTTATTTCTCATTAACCAACCAGAGCTTTAAGATATGGCAGCATAATGGTTTTTACCTGGCAAATTTCAGCATATTCACGCAGGCGATTAATGTTTGCATCTTTCCGTTTTAGATAAGTTTTCAGGGCTTCCAGCGCCAGGTCATCACCAAGTTTTTTACGATAGCGAAACATATCGGCGATCGTCTTTTCTCGATTATAAATACGAATAATATGTTTTCCGGATTTTACCGTATTAATCCCGGCAGAGTAAAATCGTTCAGGAAAGAAATATTTACGTATAGGAGGATATTGGATGGATGGAAATTTTTCAGACATGGGAATAGCTACATAAATTTCAGAGGGATTGTAGGTGGTCAGGTGATAATAGTCAAGAGCGGAGAGCAGACATATTACCCCCTTGGGTATTGCCTGCATGACATCAATATAACTGTCAGGAATGCTGCTTGATTCAGGCATATCTACCAAACGATAAAGACCGGGTTTGATTTTCTCAATAATACCGCTTTCAACCAGATTGGCGATATCACGGGTATGAAAAGATGCTGCTTTCAGTTCTTTCATCCTCGCATAGCCACTGTGATTTTTAAAATATTGAATAATTGTTTCCATAAGCCCCGGTTCCATTTTTCTGTTAATATAATACATTTACAGAAATAATGAACCATATTTTTATAGTTCAATTTTATTACTCCAATTCTCCGTCTTTTTTCGTATGGGAATTCTTAAATCAAGTTTCGGTTATCGTTATGGCGTCAGGTACGATTGGTTAGAAATACCTGTTGTGTTTTAAAACTTGAAACATCCTCTGTGAAATTAGGCGGTGCGACTTTAGTAAAATTTCAACCGTCGTGGTTACGGTGAAATATATTCTTGACTTTACTATCTATAAATGGTTCGTTAGCAAATACATACCTTAATTATGAATAATATGCTTTGGCAGCTTTTCCTATACCTTTGGTTGAAAAAAAATCCATTATTCCACATATAATACCTCCAGCGACAGGAACTACCTTTGTCACATTTACTAAACTTTTCTTCCCAGCAATGGTAATAATTTTGTTTGGCAGTTTTTTTATTATTTCTTTCGAGGCTTGGGTGAGAAGGGCTTTTTTAGCACCCACTAAACCAGCTTCTTTTAATAACTTTTTCAAAGCTTCATTCCCACTACTTAAAGCAAAACAAAGAGCAATCTCCTCTCTCCTTTCAGGGTCATTTAAATCATAACCGTAAATATAAGCAACTGTAAGAACTAAGCGTCCGTGTATCCTCCATATATGGGCTAAATTGGGTGCAATTGTGACTGCACCTCCGAGACCATAACAAAAACTTACAGCTGCTGCATACCAGTTTTTCTTTTTTAAAATTCTATCAGACAACTCTCCGGGGGAATCTACTAAATTTGGATGAAGTGTTTTCTGTTGATTAACAAATTTTTTAATTGACTCAACATCTTTTCCAGTTGCCAAGTCAATACCTTTCATCATTCCTTCACCCATTTTTCTCATTAAAAATGTATATTTTGATTCATTTTCACTCATCTTTTCTCACAGTACCAATTAATTTCTTCAAATTAGTCATTTATTTTTAATATATCGAATTCCCCCGATAGATTGCTCAAGAGCTCTGTAGCTGCATAAAGATGATTACCAACCATTCCGAGTAGCTCTTCTTCTGTAATATATCCAATTTGTCTTTTTTGAACATAACAGACTTTTGTTTCAGCGAGTATGATGGTTCCACCAAATAAATCATAATTTAATTCCAAACATTTCCTATAAAATGGAAGAATATTTTGCCGGGGTATTTCACATAGCATAGAACGTAATTCGAAAAAAATAATATCAGATTCAATTTCATCTATTCTGATAAAAAATGGTATTTGATCGTACATTATCTCCCATGTTTTAATATTAGTACCTTCTATTTCATGATCAGATAGAATAAAACCCATTTTTTGAAAAATGGAATCTAGCCATTTAACGATGTTATTCACAGTTGTCGGTTTTTTTTGCCAGAATTTCATTATTCCTCCGTTTTTTGAATCGATAAATTCTGCCCACAATTTTCGCAGTATTTCTCATTAGCGCTCCGCGCTTGTCCACAGGAGCAGATATCTCTTAAGACAAACGCTGTAGTTTTAGTACCGCTCGATTCTTTGTACTGCTCCAAGTTCACACCACAATTTTCACAATATTTTGAATGCTCCACAGAAGAATGTCCGCAAACCGGGCAATACTCCCTATTATTAGGGTCACCTGGTAGGTTTTGATATATTGCATACTTTTCAGATATGTACTTTGTTGGTAGCGCGAATCCAATTCCATCCATCTTGATTGGTAGCGCGAATCCAATTCCATCCATCTTGACACGCTCCAAAGTATTTATCCCGATCAGTTTTGCATTTTCATTGAATAATGGTCCACCACTGTTGCCTGGGTTTACTGCTGCATCATGCTGAATATACTTCACTTTATCCATTATTCGACCGACTGAGCTTATTGTTCCTTTTGTTATGGTGTTTGTCAGCTCGTCCGGATGACCAATCGCATAAATCGTTTGCCCTTCCTCTGTGACATCGGATGTTTTTGGATAGAGGATCTTTACTCCATGTATAAATACTTTTACAAGCGCAAGATCGATATCTCTGAAGGAGTGCATAACCTTACCGGGAAATTCTTCAGAATTATGCAAACGGACAGTAACTTCTGTTGCATTTCCAACCACATGTCTGTTTGTGACAATAATCCCGTCCGGTTTATAGAAGACACCACTGCCAGATACTACCTCAGTAGCTATTCCCACTACAGATGGTTTGACTTGTTTAAATAATTCTTCGCCAGACAATGTTCTTTCTGAATCTTTTTTATAGCGTTCTTTTGGAATCTCAGCATATAATTTTCGAACATATTGTTCAAATTCTTGGAAAAACTTCTCCTTTAGAACTTCTTTTTCCTTGATACTTAATGACCCCAAAATACCTATTGAGAACCACCTGAAAACTGAGCCTGCTGTCAATCCCACTTTCGGTTTATTAAAAGATTCATATTGATTCAGAATAAATTCGGACATGGATTTGGACATTCTTTTAATATGGCTGTAATATGGATGTACATTTCCATATTTTGTGAAAATGCCAGTTATTTCAGTTTCTATAAATCTCAAAAGATCTGACTCTTTGACATCACCTTCCTGTATGTATTTCCAAATAGAATTAGTGATGGCGGTGACTATAAGATTGTTGACTTTCGTGTTAGAATTCATATTGCGCTCAATATTTTCTAATGCGAATTGCTTTTCATCAATATTTTTATCTTTCGCCATCTTTTTCCCTTGTGATCATTCTTATTTAAACAAGTAGCTAAAACGGTACTGATCAGGTTTTCCAATGCGTTTTTAAATCAGCAATTGAATCAATATCACCAATGGGTATATTTTCACAAGAAGGATAAAAACGATAATAATTCTTGTGATACGCAATAGGTTTTGCTGCAACAAAATGATTTTCAAAATCCTGAAAATTATCAAATCTATGTGTGAATTTATGTTTTGCAGAATAATATTCAGCATATCTTTTCGTGTTAGGCCCATTTCCACTTGAAGGTCTTGCTTTTTCCCCCTCTATAATTACCGTACCATTTCTTACTTGTATATTACTTATTTGAATGCCATTTACAACCTTCTGAAGTCTGATTATAATTTTATCTCCATCACGAGAGATTCCATCTACAAAATTTATTCTCTTGCCCAAATTGGATAATATATCTGCAAAGCTCTCTAATATTTTATTAAGAAATTTATCAATTAATTTGTTAACATTCAGCGACCATTTAAGATAAACAGTGTTATTCGAGAACCTTGCGAATTTTAACGTAAAAGGCACATCAATATCTGGAAACAAAGATGGAGTATCGAAATGATAATCGAGTTTTAATTTATTTCCACTGGAATTCAAGTGCTTAATTTTATTAAGTGGCTTTTGCTTAATAAATTCCACAACCTCATCTAATGTTATTGTTAATCTTGCCATTTGTTTTATCCTCCTAATTCAATTGTTAATCCATCATTTGATAGACTGAATCTATTTACGCTATATTCTTTGAATGGTGGTGGGATATTAAAAATTTTCTTAATCATGTTAATATCAATATTAATTACGATATCAGATTCATCAATACTAATCGCATTAACCCATTGATACTTTTTTAATTTATTTTTTGCACTGCTTCTAAGTAGCCATTTCAGGGAACCAGAGACATCTAATACCTGTTTATTAACATTGAGTCTTATTTTATCGAAACTTATTTTTCCAAATTTATATCCAATCCATGGATCTTTAAACTGAATTTCTGAATAACCTATTACTACCCACTTAGTTATTAAATGGGCTTTTTCTTTTAATTCTTCAAGAGACATTGTGAATTCCATAATATTGCCTTTCTGTTAAATTATTTTAATTTTGAAATTACTTAAAATCAAGACAAAAACTTGATAACTAATTAACAAAATACTCCTTTCCTCTCTCCCAATCGAGTTTTGATAAATAGTTTTTCCCAATATGATTTTTAAGATATTTCTTAAATTCAGAAATTGCCCGTTCTAATGAAAAATCAGTTAATTTTTTCTCATCAAGAATACCACATTCACATTTATAATATCCCAAATGTATATGTTGAATAATAAAAATCTTTTTATGAAAAAAATATCCCTCTTTAGCTTTTATTAATTTATATAAAGAAGCACCCATCATTGGATCAATATCTTTATCAGTACAAGAAATTATTTCTTTTTCAAATAATCTGATAATAAAATTTTTAATACTCATCAATTTTATAAGTCCTAACTCGTTATTAATCAGCGCATATCGTCAATTTTTTATTTATCCATTGAGAAATATTGAAATTTCTTATAGGAGGGGTCTTTTTTATTATCTACAAATTTGGCCATTCTATAGATAATCTAATGCTTCATTGTTCCATTTTCAAGTTTGTATTCTATCAACATTAATAGTGATGCTATTTCACATAATCAGCCTGCCATATTTCAGTTGATAGATTTGGAGTAGTGGAGTATTGGAAAATGCAATAACAACAAATCCACCCGCTCAGGTTTTTAAATACAATTCTCCATCGCTCCATTGCTCCAAATCTCCCTCTTTTTTCGTATGGGAATTCTTAAATCAAGTTTCGGTTATCGGTTTTTAAGCCGGGAGATTTCCCAGGGCAGGATGATTTTACCTTTCCTGTCAAGATTTTCACGAATTCTCATAAAGCATAAACCGATATAGCGATCCGAGCCTTTTATTTTTTGAACCCACTCATCGTAGGGCGTATCAAAAGTGGTCATTTTACTACTTGAAGATTCACGGATATATTTTTCGCCGTTCTTTTCGGCAATCATGAGCATATGGGCAGAAAAGATATCAGTTTTGTTGGCAAAAATTAGCGCCAGAATATCTCCTGTGCGGGCATTATCTTTAATCTTCAACAAATCTTCTGTAGGAACGTAATCTATAGTCAATTCCCGATCCGGCAGCACATATCGTAAATCCGTAATACCTTTATTCTTAAAAAAATCCGTATGCGATATGGTGCGGGTTACGGTCTTTGTATATTTTTCGCCTACTTTTCGGGAAACGTCATCTAACAGCCAGCTGTTTTCCGGCAGCCAGTCAGCCATAGTATAGTGATTGCGGGTTCTCATACCGATAATACCGTAGCGGTAGCGGATTTGCTGCAGGTTATTGAAAAAATTGTCCCAGCTGTCGGAAATGGAAAGCGCCAGAACGTGTTCGCAAAAGACCATACAGTTGGTTTCCTCAAAATTAACCAACGGGCAGGTTTCGTATAGCGCATAGGGACCATCGCCGGAACAGGCTAATTTATACGGCATGCCTAAAAACAGTTCCGAGTAATAGTTGATGCGCTCCGATATTGTCAGGGATTTATGACTGACGTCTGTTAATAATTGATCGATTTCCAATCTGCTCATTTCATAGACCGGTTTCGATGGTAAGACTTCCTCGCTGCAGCTAATTCGGGTGATGAAAACGATCAACATGACCGTGAGAATTTTTTTAACCATTCCGTACTCCTGACTCTTCAATTAATGCCACATTAAAATAGTGAAAGTTGATATAGATGTCTATGGAAAAATTCCTGAAATGCAGTGAGAGGAAATATCAGGAAAATTGTCGATTTTTTAATGTATATGTCTAAATTACAATCAAATTAATAAATGTAGAGGCATAATTTGGAAGATCAATATACAACATCCTGGAGGAAAGTCGCCATCGCGGTCTATAAGCAACCGGTTGATAGCCGGATTTATGGTATCTTTGACGTCGATGTGACACATATTGTAGATTACATCAAAGAACAGAAAAAAAAGGGTCGTAAACTGACTATCACTCATTTTGTGACCTCCGCTGTTGCGCGGACTCTTTATGAGGATTTGCCCGACATCAACTGCTTTGTGAGACGAGGTCATGTAGTGTTTCGGAAGGACGCCGACGTCTTTGTTACCGTTTCAGTGGGCAAAGGCAAGGATATGTCCGGACTGATCGTGCGTAAAGCCCAGGATCTTTCAGTTGGTGAGATTTCAGAGATAATCTCGAAGGAGGCTCAGAAAAAACGGGAAGGCAAGGAATCCGGCGCCTTTGCGTCCAAAGGAATAATTTCCAAAATTCCGTGGCCCTTTCGAAGAATGATCTTTGTGCTTATTAAATGTTGGATTTTCGATCTGGGACTGCCATTTCCATTCCTGAAAATTCCCGCAGATCCTTTTGGCAGTATAATGATCACCAATATCGGCACTTTCGGGCTTTCCTATGGAATGGTGGCTCTTTTTCCGATCGGTAAGATTCCAGCTGTTATCACCATGGGAAAGATTGAGGAGAAACCGGTAGTGATTGACGGAGAGATAAAAATCCGCAAGATGCTGCCCCTGACAGGCACTTTCGATCATCGCATTGTGGACGGCGCCCAGGGAGGCGCGTTAGCAAATGGAATTGTCCGGCAATTGAAAAATCCCGGGGAACTGGATAGTCCCAATCCGCACGAGACTGAATCTGAATAAATTATTGTCGCCTTCCACTTTGTTCCGGGGTTGCACTCCGGAACATGACCAAATAGTTTTATTTTTTGGTTATTTTAGGATAAATGGCGCTAAGACTAAAGAATTTTGGGATGGAAAAATCCTAAGTGATAAAAAGCCGGTACGGATGAAGATCAGAAATATTTCCGGTGATGAGACTCTTATAATTCTGAAGTAAAACCCAAATTTGTTTTAATTTGAAATAGTAAGGGTGTTACCATGATTGGTGCAGGGTGTGATTTTCTACGGAACAAACCAATAAGTTTCTTCATTGATTACCGGAAGGAACATGAATTAAAGGATTTCTACCGTGGATATCGTCCTGTCACTTTCTCTTATTGGAGTGATGGAGTTCGATTCAATCTTTTTTGATTATTGAGGAATATATTAAAAAAACAATGCCTAACGAATCACTTCTGGAAAAAAGTGAAAGGTAAGCGAAATAACGCTTTGCGGAGGTTGTCGTTAGAATTAAATTGTTAGAACATTAACATTTTCTTGCATTTGACTTAATCGTACATTATATTGTACATGTACTTTAAAAAGGAGTCTTTTATGCAAGCAATTTCTTATACAAGTGTAAGAGCAAATTTAGCAAAAAACATGAAAAAAGTCTGTGAAGATCATAATCCTATCATTATTACTCGAAAAAATAATGAAGCGGTAGTAATGCTTTCTCTAGAAGATTATGAATCTTTAAACGAGACAGCCTATCTTTTACAAAGTTCAAAAAATGCTAAATACTTATTTGAATCTATTGAACAACTTGAAACTGGAAGTGGATTTGAACGAGATCTGATAGAGTGAAAATATTATTTTCAGATCATTCATGGGAAGATTATCTTTACTGGCAAAAAACAGATAAAAAAACGTTAATCCGTGTAAATAAACTTATAAAAGATATTCAGCGAAATAAATATCAAGGTTTGGGAAAACCTGAACCATTAAAGCATAATTTGTCAGGTTATTGGTCTCGTAGAATAAATAGCAACCACAGATTAGTATATAAGATTGAGAAAGATATCATATATATTGCTCAGTTAAGATATCACTATTAAAAGAGAAGATTAAATTATAACATTACATTGAGGTGACGCTTACCCGCCGTGACTTTTGAAAGTTTTTGGAAAGATTTTTTGAAAAATTGAAGATATATGCAATTACACCAACGCACCTCATGTTTGTCCTAGCATTGAAAGAGAAGATGATAAAAAAAGGTCCGTGCGTGATACTAAAAAGTTAGCGGAACAGGAAACGATTCATAGAAAAAGTGTTTTCTAATACGAACGGAATTCAGACAGATTTAGGACGGTTTCTTTTTTCGACGGCAGAAGGTCTTCTTATATTCTACGGATTGTTCCTCACCCAAAAACGATCTGGCAGATAAAGACCGCCATCAGCAAACCGGCAAGATCGCCGATAAGTCCTGATGCGATAGCATGGCGGGACTTGCGAATTCCTACAGAGCCAAAATAAACCGCAATCACATAAAAGGTCGTTTCCGTGCTGCCAAACATAGTAGATGCCAGTCTGCCGATGAAGGAATCGGGTCCGTGCTGATTCATTAATTCGGTTACAAGTCCGAGTGAACCGCTGCCGGACAGGGGACGCATCAGCGCGACCGGAAGTGTTTCCGCCGGCATTCCGATCATATTCGTCAGGGGCGACAGGATTTTGATAAAGAAGTCCATCGCGCCGGAGGCTCGGAACATACCGATGGCAACGAGAATTGCGACGAGGTAGGGAATAATGTTTACCGCAACGGAAAAACCCTCTTTGGCGCCATCAACAAAAGTTTCATATACCTTAATTTTTTTGATAAATCCCAGAACCACGACGACAAATAAGATGACCGGAATCGCCAGGTTTGAAAAGCCTTTCATAATCGCGACGAATAAAGAGTCAGTTGTGCCGGCGGTCGCCTGGGCTACCTGTTGAACAGTATCCATTGTGGCAGCTGCTAATGAATCAAACATCGCCGCCCCCTTTCTCTTTCTTATCAGCAAGGCGGTTTGGATCCGATTTGCGGATATTGGGGAGGCGCTGGATGAGTTTTGCGGCAGTCACGGCAGCGATTGTCGCACAAGTAGAAGCAAAAACGGCGGTGCTGATTATCTCAAAAGGATTGGATGACCCGAGTTTTGACCGCACCGCGATGACCGTCATAGGGATAAAGGTGATACTGGCGGTATTCAGCGCCAGGAAAACGACCATGGCGTTAGTAGCGGTATCTTTGGATTTATTTAGTTTTTGCAACTCTTTCATGGCTTTCAATCCCAGTGGAGTAGCGGCATTCCCAAGTCCCAGCCAGTTTGCGATGATATTCATCAGCATGGTTCCGATCGCCGGATGGTCGGGAGGAATATCGGGGAACAGAAATTTCGCAATGGGACGGATTGCCCGGGAGAGAAGTCTGATAATGCCACCCTCTTCGGCAATTTTCATAATTCCCAGCCAGAATGCCATGATGCCGATAAGCCCCAGGGAAATGTCCACTGCGACACCAGCGTACTCTATTGCGGCTTTGGTGACGGCTTCCAGTTGTCCGTTAATGGCGCCGACAACCAGTGAGATTATCATAAGCGCTAACCAGATATAATTCATAGATGTAGCTCCTGTCTATTTATCGTTGTGATTATTTCAGAGATCGATTATTGCTCGCGCTGGAGTACCACAAAACGGTTCTGCAGAATGAAACCCAGCTGCTCTCCGGATAAACTTGATAATAATTTTCCGCTGTATGAATAGTCCTGATCGAACCGGCTATGTGAAATGCGGTCGCCGGAAGTTAAATATATATCAATTTCCGGATTATCATAGATGCGCTGTCCGTCAAGATATTTCTCGGTTCCGAGGACAACGGCAAACGTCGTATCATTCAGAAAAACAATGTCTGAAATAATTTTTCGTCCCGAACCAGGCTGCTGAAGCAGAGTAATTCCTGCGGTGTTGAGATCGATCAGTTTGAACGATTGCTCCTCCCGGATTAGCAGGCTGTTTTCAGTCGGATTAAATGCTATTTGAGTGGCTCGATATGGAAAACTGTTTTTGATAATACCTAAGCTATCGAAAACAATCGTCTGATAAAGCGCCTGTGGTTTTGCCGGGTTAAGTGTCTGACCCGATACCGCCACATGATTGCCTGTTCGGGAAATTGTGATCGCATTTAGACGATTGAGGATGAGTTGATATTTCCAAATTTCCTCGCCAATGGGAGAAAGCATATAAAGAAAAGGCAACATTTGATCGTTTTCCATATCAAATTTCCGCGTATAGAAAATAAAGCGATTGCCTTCATCGTTGAACAGACCGGTTGGCGGTTCATAATTATGCGGGACATTCTGGGAAAATCGTTTTTCCCGGAGAAATCTCCCGTGATTATCATAAAATTTCAGCCGGTCTCCGTTGGGAGATATTTGGATAGGGGCATGTTTGGCGTCTGATATTAAAAACAGGGGAAGTTTACCGGTGTTAATGACCTTGTCTTCAATTTTAGAAAGCGGGTGATCTGCCTGAGTATAAACGCTAAGTTCTAATTTCTGCGGCTCGGTAGGATTGGCGGGCAATTTCCCCGGCGTCAACACCCCAAGCAGCCGGTTCTTCTGAGAAATAAATAAAACCGGTGAGCCTGTTAACTTTATTGATGGAGCGCCTAACTGTATGCCGCTGAACGATTCTGAATAAATAAAGGTTACGGGGACAACCCGGCTGGAGTCTGTCTCAACAAGAACATTGAGCAATCCCTGTTCGGATGGATATTCATGCACGACGGAAAAACCCTGTCCCCGAAGGATTGAGAATATTAAGAAAATGCAAAGTATTCCGGGGCGTTTTAGTACATTCATTCGGCTGTTAATTTATTGGGAGTCGTTATCAATGTCAATGTCGATTTACTAGTTGCTGGTTACTGGTTACTGGTTACTGGATAAAAAAACAAGAAAATGACTGGTAAAGGACTATGGTTGTTTTATTTCTTTTAAATTGATAATGAAATGAATTAATTTGGATACGATTTTAAAAAGATGTATTAGAGCGAGTATGACAAACATTAAAGGATTAACATTACCGGAATTGGAGCATTGGGTTTCCGAAATTGGCGAAAAGCCCTTCCGTGCAAAACAAATTTACCGCTGGATGTATAAGAAAAACGCCCGTTCATTTGAGGAAATGTCCGATCTATCGAAAGAATTACAGATCAAATTATCAAAACTTGCCACGCTGTCTCTGCTCGGAGTTTCCAGTAGAATGCAGTCGAAAATCGATCAAAGCGTCAAATATCTTTTCCGACTACCCGATGAACAGGCGGTCGAAGCCGTCTATATGGTAGAAGGAAAGCGCACAACGGTTTGCCTGTCAACTATGGTGGGATGTCCGATTGCCTGTCCCTGTTGCGCAACCGGAATTATGGGCTTTAAACGAAATCTGACGACCGGTGAGATTATCGACCAGCTATTATTCATTCAACGGGATCGGCAATCCGTAGTCACTAATATCGTTTTCATGGGTATGGGAGAACCTTTTCTGAATTATGATAATGTGATTAAGGCGGCGTCGATTTTGAACAGCGAAATGGGTCCTGAAATCGCCGCCCGCCGGATTATTATTTCCACGGCTGGTATAGTGCCGGAGATCTACCGCTATGCCGATGAAGGACATCGCTTCAAATTAGCGATTTCACTGAATGCCACTACGGATACACAACGTGATGAACTGATTCCTGTCAATAAAAAATATCCTCTTCGGAATCTATTATCGGCTGTTCGGTATTATACGAAAAAATCCAGACGCCGGGTAACGTTTGAATATGTTTTGATTAATGACTTTAACGACTCCGAACAGGACGCCAGGCGATTAATAAAAATGCTGGGACAGATTCCCTGCAAGGTAAATGTAATACCATTTAATCAGAATGAATTTTTACCCTACAAATCTCCATCAGAAGCCAGGTTGGAACAATTTTTAAAACATTTGTACCGCGCTCCCTTCGCGATCACAGTCAGGAGAAGCAAAGGTCAGGATATATCAGCGGCTTGCGGGCAGTTATATGTCCGGGCACATCAAGGATAATAAAACAGGTTTATAACTTTTTGATGTTAGGATTTATCCTTACAAAACCTGTCATAAAGTAGTGTAGCGATAGCGTACAATACACAGATACCGGCGAACATAAGATAGCGGGATGGTTTCAGATCGAAGATCATGAAACTAAAGAGTTTTGACAAAATTCCCATAACCACGCTGGCGATGCCAAGGTAGTAAAACAAAGGAAACAGCACTTTTTGATACATGTGAACCCTCCTTATTTGTACTATTATTATAAGGGAAAATTTCGAGATATTCCAGAAAAATATTTTAGTTGATTCCCTCGGCAATCAGAAGCTGAGATACATTGTCGGAATTTTAGAGAGCCTTGTAAAGCGTGGATTCCGGAATTAATCTGATTATTTCTATGATGCTCAAATTAAACCAAAGAGACCTTGTCCGACTTTACAAAATTGACAAGACACTAAGAGACCAACATAACCGTTGGAATTTATATGATAGGCTAAAGTGAGAAATGTTCATATTTGATTTGATTGTTATCGCCCGAATATGTATTTTAATGTTAAGTGGATAAAAAGTATCATGTCCCATAAAAAAAAACATAGACAACGGCTCAGGAATAAAATCTTTAAAATTCTATTTATGCTTGTCTGTCCATTTTTTGTGTTTTTTGGTGTAGGTGAATTATTACAGGGCAGCGCTGTTGTGGGCGTTGCCATGATTGCTGTTGCAGCGGTGTTGTTTATATGGAGCATGTCTCTGCGAGTGAGCAGGCGGTAATAAAATAAACCGACAACATGAGATTTTTCCTGTTCTGTTTCTCTTAACGAAATTTACACTTTAACTTTTAGAAACCGGTACATAAGCCAAATGAACAGAACAACGGCAATTAATACAAACCACCAAACGTATTGTATGACAAAATTTGAAATATAGGCTCCTAAAATAATTCCGACAATCGTGCAGAAAATCTTGAGAATTCCAATATCCCAGATATTCTGAGCTTTAACTTTCAGGTTCGCCCATTCAATTATTCCCATTTTTTAACTCCTTGTAAATATTCCCATTATATCAGCCTTAGCAGTCAAAATATTCCACGTGTAGCCTTAATATTTATTAAAACACAGAGATTATTTGGTTGAATTTCCATCGCTTCAATATATGTTTATACAGTATGTAAATCAAGGAAATTTAAGCTAATGGAGCAGCTCCGCCAAGTTCGTTGCTAATTGGCGTCTATACTCCTGCGTTGATGGCAACATGAGATTTTTCCTGTCTCAACGCCGGAGCGTAGAGACGGGCGAATTAGAAATAACTGCAATTTTACAAAAAATATTTAGGCGTATGAGCGGATTTAAACGTTTAACGAACTTACAAAATTACAAGAAACTCAACCCGTTTTATTTATTACGAGTATTCATTTAATATAAATCATTTTTTTAACTGATTTAAAATATCCAACCTTTATTCTGTAGAGATATATTCCACTACTCAAGGGAATACCATTATCATTTTGAGCATTCCAATTAACTTCGTACCACCTTGCTTTTTGCCTTTCATTAACAATAGTTGCTACTTTTCTCCCCTTCATATCAAATATTTCGAGCGTCACATCATCTTCCTTTGATATTTCATACTTGATAATTGTATGTTGGTTAAAAGGGTTTGGGTAATTCTGATGAAGGATAATCTTATCAGGAATTAGTACTTTTAACCTCATTGATCTGCTATAAAGCGTTAATTCGTTTGCAATATTATTTGTAACAACATAAGTGTAAACGCCTGAATCTAAAGTATCAACCGAGTTTAACACATAAGACCTATTATCAGCTCCTGGTATTGGTATTCCATCTTTATGCCATTGATACTGATTTGCGCTTCCATCTATATAACTTCGAAATGTGTAATTTGACCCTGCTCTTAGAGTTATATATTTTCTACAACCGACTGAGTCCTGTGGTGAATAAGTAAAATTAGATGCAACATCAATATTTTGCTCAATATCCCAAAAATAGAACATGTTATCCTGAATACACAAAGTATTCAAGTTCTTAAGGGGTGAGAGATTTGGTAAATTCGTTAAATAATTAGCATTAAGAATCAAATCTTGTAAATCTATCAAAAACACAAAGAAGTATGGTACACGATCAGTTAATAGATTTTTGCTAAGGTCCAATACTTTTAAATTTGTTAATTTTCCTAAACTGTAAGGGATGGAACCGATAATTTGATTATCAGTGAGTTTCAATATTTGTAGTTTTGTTAGAAGACCCAATTCGTTTATCAAAGAACCAGACAAATGATTATTATTCAAATTTAATTCAACGACACGTTCCTCTGAAACTTTTACACCATACCAGGTGGAAATTGGATGCTCGGATAGCCAATTATCTTTTTTAGTCCAGTTATTGCCATTTGTTCTGTTGTAGAATGCAACAAGGGCAACAGAATCCTGTTGAGGAAAAGATATTGTAACTGGTCTGCTATAAAGAGTTAACTTTGTTGCTATTGAGTTTGTGATCATACAGTTATATCCACCTGCATCGGAGATAGTGATAGAGTCTAGGGTAAATGAACTATCTATGGCATCTGGAATTGCAAACCAATCTTTTATCCATTGATATTTGTTTGCAGTTCCACCAACGGAAACTGATATTGTATAGCTTAATCCCATAATAAGAGTTGTATCCTGTTCGACTCCAACAGAATCCTGTGGTGAATAATAAAAATTATTTACCAGACCAACGTAAGGCTCTATATCTTCAAAAGTGAATTCATTATTATTTATATTGAATAAATCTAAATTTGTGAGAGAAGTGAAATCAGGTATGTCATTTAATTTATTGTTGTTGAGATATAGCTCTTGCAAATTTGACAAATTCACAAGCTCTGATGGAATTGATGTAAGTTGGTTACTTCCAATATTCAATATTGATAAATTCAATAAGTTTTTCATTTCAGTTGGAATATAAGTAAGTTTATTCTCACTTAGATCCATCTCTTGCAAATTCGACAGATTTCCTACTTCTGGTGGAATTAATGTGAGCTGGTTATAACTAATATTCATTGTTTCCAAATTTAGCAGATTTCCTAATTCTGGTGGGATAATGGTAAATTCATTGTGTCCTATATCCAGATTATGCAAATTTGTTAAACATCCCAACTCCGAGGGAATCGTTGTAAGTTGATTATCACTAATATTCAAAATTGTTAAATTTGTCAAATTCTTTAATTCAGGTGGAATATATGAAAGTTCGTTGTGATTAAGTATAAGCTCTTCTATAATCAATAAATTTCCCAGCTCTAATGGAATTGAAGAAAGTCGATTATGACTAAGATTCAATGTCTTCAAACGTGATAAATTCTCAAATTCAGAGGGAATAGTACCGATTAATTGATTGTTGCTTAAATCAAATTTTCTCAAATTAGACAGATAACCAAGGGTAGAGGGAATATATCCCGTAATTTGGTTATTAGAAAAAGATAAAGTGTATAAATTATTCAGATTTCCCAACTCAGGAGGAATAGTTCCTGTGATCATATTCTCTGAAAGGTCTAACACATAAAGATATGGCAAATTTCCCAATTCGGAAGGAATTTCACCTGTAATTTGATTTCTATTAAAGCATATATTTCTTAATTTTAATATATTTCCTACTTCATGTGGAATTGGACCTGATAGTTGATTGTCGTAAAAATACAAATATTCTAAATTTGTAAGATTCCAAAATTCGAGTGGAAGAGTTGTGATATTGTTGTCACCAAGATTCAATATTTCTAATTTAGAAAGGTTACCGAATTCGGGCGGAATACTTGTTATTTGATTCAATTGTAGCCATACTCCTTCTAAATTTGACAAATTACCAAACTCAGGTGGAATTGAGCCAGATATCTTGTTACCTATTAAAACCAAAGATTTCAATTTAGAAAGGTTACAAAACTTCGCAGAAATCTGCCCTGTTAAATTATTAGAGCGTAAATTCAGTTGGGTTACACAATTATCTGGTTCATCAAAACCATCTGAGATAGTAACACCATACCACGAGGATAGAGGTTGATCTGTTAGCCAGTTGTCTTTATTCCGCCAATTTTCTCCATTAGTACTATGATATAGAGAAATCAGAGCAAGAGAGTCCTGTGCAATTGTTTGGGCTTCTATTATCTTGGTATAAAAAATAACAGGTAGTAATAAAATTAAAAAAAATAAATAACCACAGTTCAAAATTTTACTAAATGGGACATGTTTAAAAAAATTCATTTTAATTCTAAATTACTTATGATTTCCAAATCTCATAGTGAACGAATATTAAAAAACTAAGCAATATTGTTAAATATTTGTTGCTTAAGATATGGCGATAAAAATCTTATCTGCCGTTATTGGTAACGAATTGAACCTTATCCCGATCTCATCATAAATAACATTTGTGATAACTGTTGATAGTCTACTATTTGCAATTTCACTAATAATTTTATGTCATAAAGCTTGAATGGTTTATTCTGTAAGGAAGATAATATTTTTCATCTTTTAAACACCTTACCATTTCTCGATTTCTTTCTCTAAATCTTCAATGGATATGACTTCGTCCCGTTCAATCGCCTCTTTCCCCTTTCGCACTTTATCAATGACATAAAGTCTATACATAATTGCGTCAATATCAGCTGTATTGGGCAACTTAGAAATGACATTTATTGCATCTTGTTTTAACGTTTCAATAAATCCTCCTACGATCTTGTTTATCTCTTAATAATTAATTTAAATCAAAGCTATTATAAATACAATGCAAAATTTTAATTGTGCAGTTTTATTTTGCTCGCTTCAGACCCCTCTCCTTTCTTCGTCTTATTCCTATCAGTCAATTAACATATCCGAGTTGAATTTCTATTAAACTTTGTTTTGATGTCATACAATTAATATCACTCTTCTCTTATCATGCTACGAAATTTAGCTTCTATGGCAATTCTGTGTTCTTTTGTGAAAATCTGAGTTAGATAATCTTTGAAAAATCTTGTCTGCCGTTATTGGTAACGAATAAAACCTTATCCCAATCGCATCATAAATAGCATTTGCGATCGCCGGTGCGGGTCCGTTTATCGCTACTTCTCCAACTGATTTTGCCCCGTAGGGTCCAGTAGGTTCATTAGTTGGAATAAGAATTATTTTCATTTCAGGAATATCTGTTGCTGTGAATAGTTTGTATCTTCCTAAATCGGCATTTATCATTGCGCCTTTTTTATTGAAGCGATATTCTTCGGTTAATGCCCAACTAATTCCGTTTAAGACAGAACCCTCGATCTGACCTTCCGCCAATTTTGGATTAATAGCCGTGCCACGGTCAACTGCTGTAACATATTTCACAATTTTTAAATCACCGGTTTCGGTATCAATTTCAACTTCTACAAAATGGGCAGAAAAAGGAGGTGGAGGAACATTAGAAAAATATGAGCCAACTGCCTGTATCTGAAATTAGTTTTCCTGATACATAGCATAGGCACATATATCGTTATAATTTATTGTGCCATTATTCCATATAACTTTTTTATCATTAATTTTTAAAGATTTAACTGACTGTTTTGAAATTTCAGCAGCAATATTGAGAATCTGGTCCTTAATCAAAGAATTCCCCGATGCTTGCGGCGGGGTAGTTCATTTTAAGCGCGCATTTTCACACATCCTGTTTCATTTAACTATTTTGATTATAGCTATGTCTAATTAATTCTATGAATCAAGGAGATCTCATGTACAATTTCAAATTTCAACATCTTTTGTTCGGAGCATTATCGATTACAATCTTGCTCAGCGGCTGCAAACAAAAAACTATGCAGAGCAAATGGAACGACGGCAATATTTTCATCGATGGTCGTTATTCGGATTGGCAACCGGGATTAACGTTCAATGAAAAGAGCAATATCGGGATCGGTTTTGCCAACGATTCGAGTAATCTATATATCTGCCTGATGTCTTCGGATCAACAATTGATGCGCCAGGTAGTGTTTCGCGGATTTATCCTCGATATAGACATTCCGGGCGCAAAAAGACGGCAATTCGGGATTAACTATCCAACCGGTGTTAGTGATCTTGATTTTTCTCAATTCGGCAGAAATCAACAGAGTAAAAGAACGCCGGGATTTGATCAGGATACCCGGCTCCGGTTTGATGATATCCATACGGAGTTTATTCTAATAGGACCCGGAAAGGAAGACCGGCAAATTGTTCTGCTCGAAAACGATTATGGTGTAGAAATCAAAATCAGCCGAACCCGGCGTCAACTCGTCTATGAAACAAAAATACCCTTTAAACTGATGAAAGACTATTGGCAAACTGATAAATTCAATTTACAATCGGATCTGATCGTAACATTCAAGACTGCCGAACTCGATATTGCCGCCATGCGTTCGCGCACTGATATGGGTGGAATGCCGGGTGAACGCCCGGGAGGCATGACCGGAGGTGGAAGAGGAGGTCAACGTGGCAGTATGCGCGGCGGAGGTCGTCCGGGCGGTCAGGGTATGCAAAAACCATTGCTGGAAAGTTTTGAATTCCGTACGAAGGTTGCATTAGCAAGACCTGAATAACGCTGTGCAATCATACCCAGGTGTTCTTACTGCTTTTAATCATGCCGGATATTTTTACCGGGTAGTAATAATAGTTTTCGTCCCAAAGGGATCTCGTAATCGCTTTCATTATTTTATCGCATTAATAAAAGTTTTCTGGTTTTTACGAATGTCTTATTACCGGATTTTGCCACAATTCTGTATAGATACATTCCGCTGGGAACACTGTTTCCAAACCTGTCTTTAGCGTCCCAGATGACTTTATAATGTTTTGCTTCCTGATTATCATTTACTAATGTTACTACTTCTTTTCCGAGAAGATCAAATATCTTTATGTCAACTTTACTCTTAGCCGGCAGGCTATAAATTATACTTGTGCTTGGATTGAAGGGATTTGGAAAGTTCTGTAATAAATTATACGATGATGGTGTAAAAATGGCGTCTTCTTCAATCTTCGTTTGTACAAAAGTTTCAGAACTGATTGTTGTTTCCAGAGGATTATCGAAATATAACTGACAGGCTAATCCCGATAAGTCCACATCGATGCCGGCATAAGTTTTTGATATTGTATTATGACTGCCGCTGGCTGGATTATCAAACATCAATCCTATATCCCCATACGAAACCATATCACCTGTGTCCGATGTTTCATCTCCGGCTCCACCTGAAGAATTGTCATAATAATACAATTTATTTGTATTTGATATTCCGGAAAAGTTACCTACAGTAACTAAAGAGCTGTTTGAAAATTTCATTTTAACCCAATAGTTAGAAGTCCGAGATACACTTATATCATCATTTACTACAGGATCAGAACTACCATCCACACTAAGAGAATCATTGTTTTCATCGGATACGATTGATCCAATTGCATCTGCTGTTAAATCAATTGAATTACGAAGCATTGAAACTGAATAGTGAATATCTATTTCGTTATCAGGCGCAGCAAAAAAGGATTTATAAAATTGTCCAATTCCGGTCACCTGTTGAGAAACCCCTAAAACTGAAAATTCACCCTCAGTTTTTATACTAACTCTAATTTTACCAGCTTTATAGAAAAAATCGGTTAGATTATAATCGTTTTCTGTTAGTGAATAGGAAGAAAACCCAATCTTTCCCTTGATTCTTGTTTTTTGGCGATCAATCAAATCATTAGAATAACTACCATCTTCATTGATCCTCAATTCATCCCAGAACTTTTTATCACTATCAAAACCCATTTTATAATTTGTAGTAAATATCTCATCATTTTCTGAGTAATATGTAATGTAAGTTGTTGAAATTGTATCGCCAATCGTACTTGAACGATATAGATATACTACATTAGAATCATTTTCCACAGGATCATATAGCAGCATTTTTAGCCTGGAATAATTTTTTGAATCATCATTATTTATCCAAATTTCAGGAGAAACACTCATCCCGCCATCCTGGGGTTGAAAAATTAATTCATCATTATCATCCCAAATTTCATCATCACTTTCAAACAGGGAACCGTTAATGGACCTTTCATCAATTTGCATAGGAATTTCCTTCCATAGACTATCTTTATATACAAATAAATGAACTTGATCAACAGGTATTCCCGTAATTGCGGATAAATCTGTTCCCGTAAGAATTACCGGTTCCATTGTTCTAATTTGAGCATAAATGCTGTGGACTGGAGGTAACACTATAAGCAAAAAGATAATTAATGCCGGAATTTTAATTTTTGTCATTTTCTACTCCTTCTTTCGTTAATTAGTTACATTGATATTGTTAACATATTTATTCATAATAGGGATTGATGGAAGTCACAAACTGAACGCATTTATCATAATAGACAACTGCTAACAATTATTTTCCCCTCCATTTACGTTTTTATGTATCTTTTAAGACATGGATAGAGGTGAAAGGAGTGGCAGACGTAGCTGTATGCGCGGAGGCGGTCTCATTAAGGCGATTTAGTATATATAAAAGTTACAACAACTCTAAAAATTGTTGTATAGATAAATCCGCTTGTTTTAAAATATGTGATAAAGTTGAACGCTTTATTGGTTTATGAGCGGGGACAGTAAGTTTGAATGTCTTATCAATAGTATGTTTTTGTAATCTGATATGGCTGCCTTTCTGTCTTACAATAACCCATCCATTGCGTTGTAATGCTTTAATTACTTTTTCATAATTGAGGCTTGGTATTTTGGTCATATTGCCAGTTCGAATATTTGTGAATGCACTTTATCTGATACAAAATCATCTTCAACAGGTTCAAGGTAAAGCTCGATTGCCTCTTTAATATTATTAATAGCCTCTTCTTTTGTATCACCCTCGCTAATACAGCCCGGTAAGGAGGGAACAGTTACGGTATAACCGCCTTCATCGCTTGGCTCTAAAATAATTTGTATTTTCATCTTATGCTCCCCAATTTTTCTTACTGTCGAAATTTAGCACAATAACAGCTTAAGTCAATATTTTGATTAAGATTAATTGCATTCCCAAGCTGGGGACAGTGAAATAAGAAAAAGATTTCACGTCCTAAAGGCTTAGGAATGAGTTGTTTACGTTGCCTCATATATTAGTCTGATATTAATCTGAAAACATTTTTTAACGAAAATTGGTTTTTCAAATAGAAGACATAATCGTAATTTACAGTAAAACAAAATAGAGATGTTCCGGTATATTAAAAATCACAGCCCTGTTATCACAATAATTCTGATAATTTTCACTGTGTCCGGAACGGGAAATGCTCAGTGGAGTCAACACTGGACTTTGTTTGAACGTGATTTAGGAACGTCGGTTACTATTGGACCTTATCACAGTTACGGAAGCCTGTTTTATCAATTAAAGAAAAACCAGGGAATTTATATCTGGCAGGAAAATGAGTTTAAGTTGTATAAGGATCTTTTACTGAGATCGTATAAACCGGGTTATGGATTGCTTGAATTTACCGTCTATCCTACGGCAACATTCTCCGCATGGGTTGAGCGTGAGCGCCAGGATTTTTTTAATGCATTTACAGTGTACAAAGATATTAACCTGATTGAAAGTATAGGCGGGGGATATCAGGAGCCCTTTTCAATAAGTCTTTTTACCGGTCAACTGGCATCTTTCCTGACAATGAACGATCAGGAAGACCTGGCTGTGGCTGCTACGGGATTCAGCGGATTGGTGCTTACCGGCGGCTGGTATCAACTGTTTGACAATTGCTTCGTTCAATCAAACTGGTATCGGGTAGAATGGAAGCTAAAAGGTGAGGGTGGACAGGGAGATTTGTCCTATGATTGGGATATTAAGGTCGGATACCGTCATTATGGTTTGCCGGAGATCGCCAACACATTATCGTTCATAGCAACCCGTAGTCGTATGCGAAAACAGAGTGTTGATTGGCGTATTGGTCAAAATAGTATTGCTTTTCTTCTACACTTAATTGATGTTTCAAAATGTATTATTCAATAAAAACAAGCACTTACGGCGATAAACGTCTGAATAAGTTCAAATATGTAGTGCCACAATAATTGATATTAAGGCTTGACTCTGGTCGTGTTAGTTACTAATATTGTAATGACTAATGAAAGGAGATGTCATGTTCACACGCATCAAGAGATCAGGTAAGTACGAATACCT
>JAUVYH010000231.1 GCA_030603165.1 Fidelibacterota bacterium | reverse complement strand
TTTCCGCAGGAGCTCTGGATATAGGGGGAGAGGGGGTATAGGGATATAAGGAGTATAAGATTTCATTTGGTAGATTTTATCTGGTTTCTGATATATTAGAAATCTTATCAATATTTCCCTTATTTCCCCTATTACCCATATTCCCTTATTTCTCTCCCGTGCCAAGGAGGGGATTTAGGGGAGGTTGATTGGAATCTTCATGAAACAAGGCTTTTTCCATCTCAACTTTCCTAACTTGGACAAACCCCCGAAGGGACAGGCAGAACCAAAAAATGACAACAATATTTTATAAACGCAGAGTTTACCCCATGTAATAAGAAAAAGACAAAAATAATATGAAGGTGAATAAACGAACTATTACACGGGGTTTATTAGGACATTTCCTCCAGAAAGATTCTGTCTTAAATGTGTCAGCATTTTCGGTTTGGATACATGTTTGTTATACATTTAATAATTCTCTGCGTCCTCTGCGTTTAAATTTTCTTTGCAAAAAAACAATAAATTAGTATAAAGCGAAATCCGAAGGCATCTCTGAAAAAATTTGATATTTACAATTTGCCTCATAGAGACCCCCTCGGGGCAATCTGATATTTGATATAAACATCTTATCAATGTGTTTAATCATCTTAAAATTCAAAATATTGCGCTATAAGGAATTTCAACTTTAGAGGGAACTTCAGTTATTCACATTAACATTCTTGATAATCATCTTCCTCATTCATAAATTTGTGACAATATTACACGGAGGTTAAATGAAACGATTTCTTTTGGTATCAATCCTGATTCCCTGTGCCCTTCTTGCCAAAACCGGTCCCGATTTCGATGATTATTTCATCAACAAAACCATGCGCATCGATTACTTTTTTACAGGTATTAAGAATGAATGCCGGATTTCTCTCGACAAAATAATTGAAGAACCTCATTGGGCAGGAAATATGAACAACCTTGTCGATACGCTCAATTTCGGCAATCACCTTGTTGAAGTTTACGACAGTGAAACAAATACTCTCATTTTTTCCAGAGGTTTCAGCAGTCTTTTCCAGGAGTGGCAAACAACCGATGAAGCGGCACGTGGATTCTATCGAACATTTTCCGCATCCGTTCTGATCCCTTACCCAAAAAAACCGATTAAACTGGTTCATTACTCCCGCAATAAAAAAAATGAATTCGTCAGTGAATTTGAAACGGTTATCGATCCTGCTTCACGACTGATAAAACGCGATAAACCCCAATCCGATTACAAACTTAAAGCCTGTTTGAAAAACGGCCCTCCAAATAAAAAGATTGATATATTAATCCTTCCGGAAGGATATACAAAAAAAGAGATGCGAAAATTCAGAAAAGATGTAAAACATTTTGCAGATGTTCTATTTAAGGCGCCGCCTTTTAAAGAATATAAAGACCGATTTAATGTATGGTTTCTGGAAGTGCCCTCGGAAGAATCCGGGATAGACAATCCCCGGAAAGGAATTTTTGTCAAATCGGCTTTTGAACTCTCTTACAATTCATTCGACTCGGACAGGTATATCCTGGCATTTGACAATAAGCGAATTAGGGATATTGCCGCCAATGCGCCCTACGATCAACTTTATTTTCTGGTTAATAGTAACAAATATGGCGGCGGTGGTATCTATAATCTTTATTCAACCTGCTACAGCCATTCGGATAAAGAAGAAAATTCATGGTGGCCCGACTATGTGTTTGTGCATGAGTTTGGACACGCTTTTGGTGGTCTTGCTGATGAATACTACACATCGGATGTGGCATATAATGATTTTTATCCGGTCAATGCAGAGCCCTGGGAACCAAACGTTACTCCAAACACCGATAAAGCTACTTTAAAATGGAAACAGTTTGTAGAGCCGGAAACCCCTGTTCCTACTCCCTGGGAAAAAGATTTGTTTGATAATATTCCTTATAAAAACTCAAAAGACAGAAAAAGTCTCCTGAGGAAACAGAAATATTGGGGAAAAGTTGGCGCTTTTGAAGGTTCGGGATATTCATCGGAAGGGCTTTATCGACCATTCCTCGATTGCAGAATGTTTTCAAAAAGTTTAGTCGAATTCTGCCCGGTTTGCCGTGATGCTATTGTCCGGGTAATAAAATTTCATTCGGAATAAGTTGCTCATTCCCAAGCCCCAGCTTGGGAATGTTAACGAAAGATGTAGTTTTCCGCTACAAAACTGGGGCTTTGTAACGAGTAAGACATGATTGTTATTTTTTACAGACTCACTTCATTCTGGCTTGGCGCAATGCTTTATGCCAGCCTTCAATATAGATTTTTCGATTTACAGGGTTCATCTCAGGGTAAAATGTTCTGTCGTATTTTTTCAATTTACTTAACTCATCAATACTTTCCCAAAAGCCTGCTTTTAACCCGGCCAAATAAGCAGCGCCAAGAGATGTCGATTCAACAACGACAGGTCTTAAGACCGGTTTATTAAGAATATCGGCTTGAAACTGCATCAGGAAATCGTTCGCCACCGCACCGCCGTCAACGACCAGTTCATGAATTGCGGTCCCGGCTTCCGATTCCATCAAATTCAACACATCATAACTCTGATATGCAATGGATTCCAGCGCAGCTCGAATGATATGATCACGATTAGCGCCGCGGGTCAGACCGGTAATTATTCCCCTGGCATCCATATCCCAATGCGGCGCACCCAATCCCACAAAGGCTGGAACAATATAGACGCCATTATTATCTTCAACACGCACAGCAGCGGCTTCACTATCAGCGACAGTTTCGATTAGATGTAATTCATCCCGCAACCATTGGATTACCGCACCGGCAATAAAGATCGATCCCTCCAGAGCATAACAGGGATTTCCGTTTTTATCAATCGCTAATGTTGTTAATAGACCGGTTTGTGATAATTGAAAATTAGCGCCGATATTCATCATGGCAAAACAACCGGTTCCGTATGTATTCTTAACACTCCCTTTTTCAACACATCCCTGCCCAAAGAGCGCCGCTTGCTGATCTCCGGCAACACCATAAATTGGCACATCCTTCAAACAGTCAATGCTTTCAACCCTTCCATAATCGTCGATAGAGTTTTTTACTTCCGGTAAAATAGATAATGGTACCCCTATCAAATCTGCCAGTTCCTGATCCCATTTTTTATCAACGATATTGTATAACAGGGTCCGGGAAGCGTTGGTGAAATCCGTGGCGTGAACTTTCCCCCTGGTCAGATTCCAGATGAGCCATGTATCAATCGTTCCAAATAGCAGGTTTTCAGTGGACTGATTCTCAAGTTGATCCAGGATCCATCTGATCTTAGTCCCGCTGAAATAGGCGTCAACCGGCAGTCCTGTTTTAGACTGAAAAAGAGTTTGATGTTTTTTTAATTCTCCACACATCTTTGTTGTTCGCCGGCATTGCCACACAATCGCATTGTACACCGGTTTTCCGGTAATCTTATCCCAGATAACGGTCGTTTCCCGCTGATTCGTAATTCCGATGGCAGCTATTTGCCCCTGATACTCGGAACATAAATCCTGCACCGTATCAACAACTGTTTGCCAAATTTCGACAGGGTCGTGTTCCACCCACCCCGGTTTGGGATAAAATTGAGTAAACTCTCTGTATGCCGATCTTACAATTTTTCCTTTTTGATCAAATAGAATTGATTTTGTTCCTGTTGTCCCTTGATCAATGGCTAAAATAAACACAAACTGCTCCCGATTATCGCCTTAACCTCGATTCGACAAATTAGCCTCAAAAATGCTAAAATATTGGGAGTCGGCCTTCGCAAGTTGTTGTTTTAATTAGTTTGATTTGTCGGAATCGCAGCCGTAGTGCCTGAATATATATTTTATACTTGGTGGGGCGA
>JAUVYH010000011.1 GCA_030603165.1 Fidelibacterota bacterium | reverse complement strand
ATTTGTCTGGTCATATACAACAGGCTACGCAATATACTCTTCACCAGCCCTTGGTGATATAGATGGTGACGGAAATCTTGAGGTGGTTGTTGGCTCTTATGATAATAAAGTATATGCCCTGAATGGTGAAGATGGTTCATTTGTCTGGTCATATACAACAGGCAAAGCAATCTACTCTTCACCAGCCTTTGGTGATATAGATGGTGACGGAAAACTTGAGGTAGTGGTTTGCTCCAATTATAGTATAATATATGCCCTGAATGGTGAAGATGGTGATTTTCTCTGGTCAAATACAACAGGCAGCTATATATCATCTTCACCAGCGTTAGGTGATATAGATGGTGACGGAAAACTTGAGGTGGTTGTTGGATCCGGTTATAAAATATATGCCCTGAATGGTGAAGATGGTGGTTTGCTATGGTCATATACAACAGGCAACACTATATACCGCTCTTCCCCAGCGCTTGGTGATATAGATGGGGATGGAATGCTTGAAGTTGTTGTTGGCTCCGATGATAATAAAATATATGCCCTGAGTGGTGAAGCCGGGGGTTTCCTCTGGTCATATACAACAGAAGGCGATGTCACATCTTCCCCAGCGCTTGGTGATATAGATGGGGATAGAATGCTTGAAGTTGTTGTTGGATCTTTGGATAATAAAATATATGTCCTGAATGGTGAATTCATTGCGCTTATCACACCAAATGGTGGCGAAACCTGGGTAGGTGGCGCAACTTATCAAACAACTTGGGATGTAGTTGGTCAGGGATTTGACAGTTATAGATTGTTATTCTCTACTGATGGAGGAAGTAGTTATGCAGATACTATTTCAATTGGTATATCACCAGATAGCACATCATGGAGATGGACGCTTCCACCTATAAACTGCACTACTTGCAGAGTGAAGGTCCAGATATTGGATGCTGGGAGTAATGTTATAGCGGAAGATGCCAGCGACGGTAACTTCACGATTCAGTTCTACACAACCCTTATCTCTCCAAACGGCGGCGAGGAATGGAAAGATGGAAGCTCTCATCAGATTAGATGGCATACGGTTGGCGATGGATTCTCGGCTGCGCAGGCAAATAAAGTAGGTGGTAAAATGAAGGAAGTTTCCAGCTTTGCCGGGGCAAAATCCAATAACCAATGGGACATTACCGGGACAGACGCTCTCCTTCGTTTTCTTAATGCGATTAATAGCTACAGACTACTTTACTCAACCGATGGCGGCAGTTCATATCCCGATACCATTGCAACCGACATATCCGGAACAGACACCACTTATGACTGGATAGCCCCGGAAATAACATCTGATTATGTGCGGGTAAAAATTCAAGTGGTTGGATCAGAAAGCCAGGTATTAGCCGAGGATTGGAGTAACGGAAATTTTGAAATTGATGCCACTCCTCCTGCTGAAATTATAAACCTTCAGGTTTTAGACAGAACATACAATACTATTAATATCATTTGGACTGCACCAGGTGATGATAGTTTATCAGGGGGACGAGCTACCGAGTATGACATACGATATGCCCTTTCACCCATTACAGAATCCAATTGGGGCGCTGCTACTCAATGCGACGATGAACCTACACCATTATGGCATGGTAGTAATCAGACATTTACCATTATGAACCTTCTGACCGATACACCTTACTACTTTGCAATGAAGACAAGGGATAATGTCAATAACCGGTCGGGGCTTTCTAATGTGGTTTTAGATTCTACCACTACCTATCCCATTCTTGCTTCTTCCCAATATCCGATGTTTCATAATAACATCCAGCATACAGGCAGGAGTCCATACTATGGTGCAATAAGCAGTAACATCAAATGGTATTTTACAACAGATCAACCGGTTTCATCCGCCCCCATTGTCGGACCGGACGGTATTATATATTTCACATCGGAAAACGATGTTCTTTATGCTGTTTATCCCGACGGTACTGAAAAATGGAATAAACCTCTTAATTCCACAAAATCCTCACCAGCCATCGCTATTGATTCGACCATCTATATCGGAACAGATGACGGAACTCTGAAAGCCTTTATATCTAACGGTGATATTAAATGGGAATATAGTGTAAGCGGTTCAATCATTTCCTCACCCGCTATTGGCGCAGATGGGGCGATATACTTCGGCTCAACCAATGATACCCTGTATTCTGTGAACGCCGATGGAAGTTTGAAATGGAAATATGCTACGGGTGGCGACATTCTGTCTTCTCCCGCTATCTCCCCGGATGGGATTGTCTATGTGGGTTCTAATGACAACAAGTTGTATGCGATAAATCCGGATGGAAGTCTTGGCTGGTCTATGAACACTCCGGGAGCTATTATCTCATCGCCCGCAGTGGATACTTCAAGAGGGGTTATCTATGCCGGTTCTTGTAATGGTAAACTCTATGCAGTCAATCCCAATGGAACAATCGGGTGGACCTATACAACCGGAGATACAATTACATCTTCACCGGCTATAGACGCTGATGGCAATATCTTATTCGGTTCCTATGATGGCAAAGTCTATGCCTTGAGTTCTACCGGCGATTTGTTATGGTCCTATCAAACCGAGGGAATAATTGAGTCTTCACCGGCAATTGATGCCCGTGGATTTGTCTATATTGGTTCTAACGACGGCACAATTTACTGTTTAAACGGTTCTGACGGAACACTTGTCTGGAGCGGAATAACGGGTGATAAGGTTACAAGTTCACCGTCAATTGCCGCAAACTCCTGTGTCTATGTAGGCTCAAATGACGGGCGTTTGTATGCTTACGGACCAACAGCGCCGGTGACATTAATATCGCCTAATGGCGGTGAAAACTGGTTTAAAAATACTGTTCATAACATTCTCTGGGCAACAACCGGCAGCATTGAAAATATCGAACTTTACTACTCACTGGATAGTGGAAATTCTTACACGCTTATTTCTGACTCCGAGATAGATGACGGTATATATCCATGGACTTTACCCGATACAGTTTGTTCTATTTGTAAAATAAAGGTTGTTGCCTACGATACCGGTGGTGATTCGGACTGGGACGCATCGGACGCCGATTTCTCAATAGGATCAGAAACCGGTGTTATAAAGGAGACTTCTTTCATACCGGCAGTTTTCTCCCTTTCTCAGAATTATCCCAACCCATTTAATCCAACCACGACAATCAAATACGGACTTCCTGAAAGATCTCATGTCACTTTGACAATATACAATATCGCCGGTCCAGCGCTGGAAGTTTTAGAAAATCGATCAAAGGAACCGGGATACTATTCAGTCCAATGGGATGCTTCGAAGGTAGGCTCAGGAGTGTATTTGTATGAAATCAAAGCCGGTGATCCTTCGTCAGGCTCAGGACATGGATTTAGAGATGTGAAGAAGTGTGTGATAATCAAATAATCAGAACTTGACACAAGTCCATAATAAAGTATTTCGGTTGAGATGCGGGGTTCTCTTTAGGACTTGTGTTAAGTTGAGAGTCTATATTGAACTCACCAAATGGTAAAACGGCTTGCAGGAATAGCTGAATGACACGTAGGAATGGTAGAATAGTTCAACCCCTTCAGGGTTGGGGATTTTGTTTTTTCTTCGGTCAACAGGTTATACCTATTGTTATTCACATTCAATCCTTTCAGGATTTATAGTTCGGTCGTGTCCTCAGACCTGAAGGTGCGATGAAGAGTTGTGATAAATGCGCCGGGAGTGAGTTCCCGATGCAACTGAATTGTAGTTGCGATAGAAGTGTCAGGTCTGAGGACCTAACACAACTGAATATGACGATGTCACCGCGGGAGCGGAGACATAAGTATAAAACTAAGAAGTAAAGACAATAGGGTCGGAAGATTATTGTTTGAGGAAGTCTTTCGCTTTTGCCAGCTGTTCCGGTTTTCCGATATCCAGGAATTGACTTGGATTGTGACGAAACGCCCGGATTGGATATTTAGTGCAGATTTGTAAATACAGATCGATAATTGAGAATACATCCTTATCGGGCATGAGTCTGAAAATAGCCGGATCAATGATATGAATACCGCTGAAAGCAAGTGTTTCATAGTTTTCGGAATCCCGAACGGGACCGCGGATTTCACCGGTTTCAGTATTTTTCCAACCTGCCATACGGTTTTTACTGTTAAACAGCAAGTAGCGGGACGTATCACGTTGACTGACTGCAAGAGTTGCCAGCGAACCTGAACTTCTGTGAGCCATCATCATCGCCGATAAATCGATAGTGGATAGTACATCAACATTATGCAGCAGAATAGGCTCTCTGCCGGCGAACAGGGGAATCGCTTTTTTGAGTCCGCCGCCGGTTTCCAAGAGTTTATCACGTTCATCGGAAATCCGGATATTCAGACCAAAATTTTCGTCCTGTTTCAGGAAATCGACAATCTTATCGGCAAAGTGATGAACATTAATAACAATATCAGTGAAACCGAATAACTCAAGGCGGGTAATGACATGTTCCAGCAGTGTTTTCCCGTTGACCTCGATAAGGGCTTTGGGCAGATCATTTGTGAGAGGCTTCAGCCGTGTTCCCAAACCGGCTGCAAAGATCATCGCTTTCATTATTGGTTTTATCACGATAAGTAAAACGGAATTATTGTTTCATTTCCAGCTCAAGATGACGGAGAACCAGCTTTATATCGAATTTTGATTTTAAGTGTTTTGCCAGCGCTTCTGCGCAATAGACCGAACGATGTTGCCCGCCGGTACAGCCGAAGCTGATCATTAAATTGGTAAAACTTCTCTTTTGATACTTATCTACTGATTGATCAACAAGATTGGTGACATGGTTAATAAATTGTTTTATATCGTTTTCTTTATTCAGAAAATCGATTACCTGTTTATCTTTTCCCGTCAGGGTTTTATACTCTTCGTATCGTCCCGGATTATGGATGGCGCGACAATCAAAAACGAAACCGCCGCCATGTCCCGATACATCGATAGGAATGCCTCGTTTATAAGAGAAACTATTAACCGTAACCGTCAATGTTTTCTGATCGGCGCTGATGCTCAGCAAACGTCTTGAGTGAACGACTTTTTCCAGAATGTTCAATAAGGTGGGAATTTCAACGGGCAGCTGAACAGTATTTAACAGGGTTGAAAGATTTTTCAAGGCATAAGGAATACTCTGAAGAAAATGCTCTTTTTTTTCATAAAATCCACGGAAGCCGTAGGATCCCATTGCCTGCATGATCCGGATCAGCACATAGCCGTAGAAATACTGAGAAAATTCCTTGGGTTTGATGTCGATCAGATTTGATGTAACTGTGATGTAATGATCCAGCAGTATTTTACGAACTTCGTCGGGCATGTCGGCTTTGGAATCATAAAGCAGGGAAGCGAGGTCGTATTGTAAGGCGCCCCGTCGTCCGCCCTGATAATCGATGAAATAAGGAACGCCGTTTTTGAGCATCACATTCCGGGACTGGAAATCCCGGTATAGGAAATAATCGGTTTCCGTACGCAGCAGATAATCGGTAAACGCCTGAAAATCTTCTTCGAGATACTCTTCGTCGAATGGTATCTTAGCCAGTTTGAGGAAGTAATATTTAAAGTAGTTAAGGTCCCACATCATTGAGCGTTTGTCGAAACGTGAGCGCGGGTAGCAGACATTGTAATTCAGGTTTTTTGCGGCGGTGATCTGAAATTTCGGAAGTTGCTCGATCACCGATTTATAGATATCAATCAGTCTGTCCGGGTAATTTTTGCCTTCGCGGCGCTGATTGATATATGCGTATAATGTCGTATCACCGAGATCTTCCAAAAGATAGATGTCTTCTTCCGCATTTTCCCGGAATAGTTCGGGAACATTCAAATTGATGGAGTGGAAATGCCGGGTGAATTCAGTAAATGCACGATTTTCTTTTTTATCGGAATTATAAGCGCCGATGGCTGAACGCTTCGTGCTTTTAATACGATAATATTCACGATATGAACCGGACGGAGGAAGCGGATGAATGGTTTCGACATTTTCTCCCGCCCAATCTTCAAATAATCTTAAAAGTTCCTGCTCTGTATGTTTCTCCATAACAGTGCGATTTTAGTATTCATTTGCTAATTAATCAAGGTCAAAATTTACATATCACGATATACTCTTATTTTCATAGGCTGATGTCAAATGGGTTTTGAATTGACATGAAGCGAGAAATGCAGTAATTTGGGTTGGTTGTTATGAAGAAGATTCTCTTAGCATTAATTGTGGTGGCATTCTGGTTCGTGGGTTTAAAAACGACGAGTTTCAGTATAAACACAAAATGCTCTTTCTGAAATAAATTACGATTTGTGTATAAGAACATGATTAAATGGGAACGGTAATGAGCCATATTCATATTGATTTAAGAAGTGATACTGTTACGAGACCCGGCAGGGGAATGCGCGATGCAATGATGCGGGCAGACGTCGGGGATGATGTTTACGGCGAAGATCCAACCATGAATTTTCTCCAGGAGCGGGTGGCTGAATTGCTGGGAAAGGAAGACGCCCTTTTTGTACCCAGCGGAACAATGTCAAACCAGATTGCGATAAAGATTCATACACAGCCGGGACAGGAAGTTATCTGCGAAGAAAATTGTCATATTTACAACTATGAAGCCGGAGCTCCTGCATTTCTTTCCCGGGTGCAGATGCGTACATTGAAAGGGAATTGCGGTGTTTTAAATATCGAAGATGTGAAAAATGCAATCCGTGCCGATAACGTCCATCTTCCGGAAACAGGATTGATCTGTATCGAAAATACACATAATCGCGCCGGCGGAACGATTTATCCACTCAAAAATATTGCAGAGATCGCCAGCCTGGCAGCCCAAAAAGGGATTCCGTTGCATCTTGACGGCGCCCGTTTAATGAACGCAGTTGTTGCTACTGGAATTCCTGCCAGGGAGTGGGCTGGTTATTGCGATAGCGTTAGTCTCTGTTTTTCAAAGGGGCTGGGAGCGCCGATCGGATCGATTTTATCCGGAACGAAAGAATTTATCCATAAAGCCCGAAAATACCGTAAGATCTTCGGTGGAGGGATGCGTCAGGTCGGTTTTCTTGCGGCTGCCTGTCTGTACGCTCTTGATAATAATGTCAAACGCCTTACCGACGATCATGAAAACGCCCGCCTGTTGGCTGAAAATCTTAAAAATCTACCCGGTCTTTTTATCGATATGAAGCAGGTTCAGACCAATATGGTTATGATCTATGTCAGGCATTCAAAATTCAATTCGGTAACCTTGTCTCAGGCATTGTTGCAGCAGGGAGTAGCTGCCAACGCCGTGGATGCAGAACGGATTCGAGCCGTGACCCATCTTGATATAACAAAAGATCAGATTTTACGCACTGTGGAAATCTTCTGGAATATAGTAAAGGACGTCTGAAATGAAAGTTGGTGGTCTCGTAAAAAGTACAAATCATGTCATTCTGAATGAGGTACGAATGAAGAATCTCAGCCAATTATCGACGAGATTCTTTGTTGCTTCGCTACCTCAGAATAACAGCTTCAGGTCTTTTTACGAAACTATGAAAGTTGTCAATAAGGTAATCGTGTTTATGAAACCGGTTATGACCAATACGAAAAATATTTCAATTAAACAGAATAAGGATAAATCTCGACTTCATTGTTAGAAAATCACAACCATCATACTTTGGAAACAATTTAATTTCATTTTTCTTCCATCATTCCAATATTTCTACTGATATAAACGTAACCGTTCCCGGCTTGAAACTTGTGCCGGAGGTATCCCTTCGGGGAAATTGGAAAGTAGAAATTTGGGAGAGATGAAACAAGTTTACGAGTTGGACGTTTATGCCGAAGTTTTTATGTTTAAAAGTAAGCAAGTCTCCTTTAATTAAGAGATGATGCAAACATAAAAACAAACAAAAGGAAACTTGCGATGAGAGAAGTTAAATGTAAAAACTGGTCTGGACATGCCTTTGGCACAAACCGGCAGAGTCGTTATCAGATATGGTCTGGCACGACTTTGCAATATTTGCTCCGCAGGAGTCCCCTCGGGAAAAAACTCGGACCAAAATTGAATGCGTTCATCAACAGTACAAAAGCATGAAGGCCAAATTTCCAATTTCTATTTTCTAATTTCAACGTTCCGTGAACGCTTACATATAAACAATTTAAATTATGTGTAGTATAATGAAGACTATGAAAATGTTATTTCGCTATTTTTGGATTTTTTTATTATTGACCGGGATCGGTCGGGGACAGATCAATATTCTAAAAGACCTGACTCCGGCTCCGTTGCCGAAAGGCGCTGAATTTTCATCTATCGCAGTTTCCCGGTTTGGCGATATTTACCTGCTGGAAAATAAGCGGCATGAAATCTACCGTCTGAAAGATGATGGCAAAATTCTGAATGTCAACGGCGGATATGGTTGGGGCGAAGGGCAGTTCGACACGCCTGCGGATATCAGTATAGCGTCGGGACTGGACCTGATTGTTGCCGATTATAATAATCACCGGATTGTGCGTTTTGATCGTGAACTGAATTATATCACATGTTATCCCGACCCGAACAGCGATTATCAATTGTCATTTCCCAGATCGGTCATCTTATCGGGGCTCGGTGAGATTTTTATACTGGAAGATGAAAATTCCGAGATCGTACGTTTGAATGTCCGACAGAACGATATTACTGTCTTTGCCGGAATTGAATACGGTCGCTATTCGCTGATGGAGCCTCAACTGATCCGAATGACAAAATCCGGACTGGTTACGGTGTTGGAAAAGAGTGGTAAACTATTGCAGTTCGACCGCTACGGGACGCCTCTGATACAAATGTCTGCGCCGATCGAATCCGAAGTGTTAAGTATGGTTTTGATCGATGATGATATTTTAATCACACTCGCAAATGAACAATATTTGTTATATTACTCAAAGTCATTGAAAGAATGGTTTTCGCCGGTGATCAGTGGACTTGATGTTCCACGCCGGTTTATTGCCGGGACATATAAAAACGAACAACTTTATCTGTTAGATAGTTCGGGTCGAATATTGATTTGTTCTGTTGATAATTTGGTTCGTTGATATTGAAAATATTGGAGAAATACTAATTCGTCATTTCCTGAAAAATAAAGGTCATTTTAATAGAATTACTTCGGGAGCGGTTTCTGTCCTGCTGCTGATCACTGGAATTTCAAGGTCACTTTTAGCCGCCGATTGGCAAACAGATACCTTAACGGTTTTTCCAGAAGATTCGGTGATTGTTCTTTCAAGACCATACGTTATACCATCCACATTGAGCCTGAGCGATCTCGATAACAACCTGATAACAATTCCGGAAATGAAGATCGATGCTATCAATAGCCGAATCACTGCCGCTTTTTTGGCTTCAGATACATTAAATATCGTTGCGCAATATCAATTTTTAAACATTAATCTTCCACGGCAAAAAATCCTGAACCCGCCGCCGCGAATCTATTTCCCGGAAACTACAGACTATGAAGAAGCACCTGCTCAGAAAAGCAGACAGAAGACCTCCTTGCCGTCGGATTACGATTTTTTAAAGTCCGGGACTATTTATCGTGGCGTATCACTCAGCACGAACAGCGGTTTGTCTTTGCAGTCCGGCTTGAACATTGAATTACAGGGACAACTAAGCGATGATATATCAATTGTTGGTTCATTAACCGATCAAAATATACCTATCCAGCCGGAAGGAAATACTCAAACTATTGATGAGATCGATAAAGTTTTCATTCAGGTTCGTATGCCAAAAGAGCACATCACCTTCGGGGATTATGAATTTTCAAATCGAACCGGAAATCTTAGCGCCTATCAGCGAAAGTTGCAAGGCGTCTTAATCGAAAGTAATCGCAATGGCAATCACGCCCAGCTCAGTGGCGCCATCACCAAAGGACAATATACCAGCAATTATTTTATGGGAGAGGAAGCAAACCAGGGTCCCTATCAGCTGACGGGTAAAAAGGGTGAAACAGCCATTATTGTACTGGCGGGAACCGAGAAAGTCTGGTTGAATAGTGAACCGATGAAACGTGGTGAAAATAACGATTATGTCATCGATTATTCCACAGGTGAAATTACTTTTACACCATATCGCCTGATCACATCCGATTCGCGGATTACGGTGGATTTTCAGTACTCGAACCTGATTTATCAGAAAAATATCTGGATTGCCCGAAATACTACAGCATTAGCCGACGGAAAACTAAAGTTGTCAGCCGGATTGATCAGTGAAAGTGACGATAAGGATAATCCTATCGAACTGGTTCTGACGGATACCGATCGTAATTTATTAAAGCAGATCGGTGATAATGACCGGGAAGCTTTTCAGAGTACGATTAGAGAAGACAGCGCCGGTGTTTATAAATTTGATGAAGATTCTATCCTCGTATTTATAGGATCCGGCGGTACGCATTCGGCGTCTTTTTATAATGTTGGAGTGAAAGGAAAGTACAAAAAAGTTTACGACGTTAATATTGTCTATTTTGAGTATGTCGATACATCAGATCCTTTAACTCTTGCTTCTGAAATTGAGCAGGCGGTTTATCTGCCGGTCAAACCTCTCAAATTACCCACAAGTCAACGGCTATATCATTTTTCCGGTCAGTGGAAACCGTCGAAATATGTTTTGCTGTCATCGGAACTGGCGGGTTCTGATTTGGACGGCAATACATTTTCATCCATTGATGATCAGAACAACCGCGATCTGGCTTTCGATATCAAATCTGATATCAGGATTCCAATTACACAACGCAGTGATATTGGTGTCCGGTTGAATTTTCGGCAGGTGGGTGAACGCTTTGAACCCATCGATCGCTTACAGGAGGTTGAATACCGCCGGAAATGGGATTTGCCGTCGGATTCCACTCAGGGTGAGCGTGTGATGGAAGGTGGCATTAACGTCAATCTGAACGAGGCTGTTAAATGGGCGGTTGATGTCGGGTCATATAACCGTGGCAGCATTGACGCCAACCGCTATAAAATTTCCGGAATCGTGCATTATAAATGGATCGACCGGCTGGAACTCTATCAGGAACGCATCAAACGCAGTATTTCCTTGATTGGATCTTCCGATTGGCTGCGGCAGAAACTGTTGCTTCGTTTCAATATTAAAAACATCAAACCTTTCACCGAATTTTATAGCGAGGAACGCACTGGAGCAGCGGATGATCTGAGTAATTTCCAATTTCTTGAACAGCGCTATGGAATTGACTTAAACGGAAATCATAAATTTACCGGGCGGATTGAAACCTATTTCCGTAACGATAATGATTTAATCGATAATAAATGGACTCAAGCCAATTCTTCACAGAATGTTGCCGTCAGTGGGCAGATTAATGACTGGAAGTCTTTTTACAGCCGATTTTCATATACATACCGCAAGAAAAAATACTTAGGCGAAAGCGCTTCACCTGACCAGCAAGTCCAGTTGATGGACGTCATGCTGAAACAGCGCCCCAAACGACTGCCGTTTTCATGGGAAACGACCATGAAGATCGAAGAGGAAAGAACCGTCAAGAAAGAATACCGCTATTTTTATGTCGGGGAAGGTGAGGGACAATATATGTACGATTCGACATTTGCCGATTATGTGCCCCATCCCCAGGGAGATTATATTCTGCGGATTATTCCTTCGCAGATCAAAGAACCTGTGACGAGCGTTCAGAATGGCTTGCGTTTTCAATTGAACGGCAGACGTCTGAAAGGGAAAATACCCTGGAAACTGCCAACGCGTTTAACAACACTAACAGATATCCGGTTGCAGCAGCAAATCCGTGACGGAGACAATCCATTTGGTATCCTTGCATTTTCCGGTGATAAAGTTGATGACCGCTGGGCGTATTTTAACCGTATATTTCGGCAGGATGTAATCTATCGACCGGATCATCGACGTTCGGATTTGCGCTTGCGGTATATGGAAACCAGTAAGATCAGTCAGCTGGACATTCGTGGCGGGGAAGGGCGGGAAACATCTTCTGTAAAAGAAACCTCGCTGAGATACAAAGGACGGTTCCTGCGAGATGTCAGGTTAGAATCGGACGTTGCCCACAAATATACATATCGTCAATCGAAGATTAATTCGCTCAGGGATCGGGATATTCAATCACTTCGGCTGAAAAATAACTTTTCCTATCTGCTGAACACTATACACCTGTTTGAATTTGAACTCACCGGAAGCTACGATATTGAACAAACCGGTGATGAACTTGAAGCTTTTTTGATCGGGATTCGGAACAGTTATGAACGAAAACTGAAAACAAAAGGGCGCTGGAAAATGTTTTTGGAGATTGACAGGGTTGCAGTCACGCCGGAAGGATCGCCAATTCCCTGGGAAATGAGCGGCGGAAAAAAAGAGGGGAATACATATGGCTGGGGTATTTCAGCGGAATACAGGCTTGGCAAGAATTTGAGCCTGCGTTTGAATTATGAAGGCTGGGATGAACCCAACCGGGAAATCTATCATTTAGGTAGTGGAGAAATCAGGGCTTTGTTTTAATTGAGGTTAAGGTTGAGGTTAAGATTGAGGTTGAGGTTATTATCTTATGTCCAATGTTTTTGGACGTATACCAAAATTCCTGTCGGATTTCTCCTTGTTCTTACTACCATTTTGCTCGCTCGGACCGATGTGTCGGCAGATTCCGTAGTATTTGGAAAAATAACCATAAATTCTGATCGGGTTATTCACGGCAGAACGAATCAAATTCAAGGAGAGTTTACCGATCAAACGGTAACACAACAAAGTATTGACAATCTGACGATCCACCTATTACGCCTGCCGGTGCGGGAGGGATATTATTTTCCGGTTCTCCATCTGGAATCGGTCAGTCCCGGTTTTGCCGATGGTATTGCGCGGTTAAATCCTGTATTCCGGTTAGATTGGGGAGAAACAACATCGATAGATACCGTTCTTTTTCACGGTATTGAAAAAACCAGACCCAATATCATGCAACGGATGGTTAAGGATTATATTGGCAAACGCTATTCACCGGCGTTGGATGAGCGATTGGACCGATCTTTTAGACGATTTCCTTTTCTTACGATCAACTCCGCTAATGAGATTGTCAAAACCCGTGAAGGGAAGACTGCGATACTTATCAGTATGCGAGAACTACAGGAGAATGAGTTCGGCGGCGTTGTCGGATATGTTCCGGAAACCTATAAGCGGAAAGGCTATTTCACCGGAGAACTGGATTTGAAATTTCATAATCTGTCCGGAACCGGGCGGCAACTCTTTCTATACTGGTCAAAGACAAACCGCTATTCCCAGCAGATTCGAATGAGTTATACGGAACCATGGATATGGAAATCCGATATGTTCGGAACGGCTGAATTTGAACAGGTGTTGCGTGATACTCTTGTGGTGATTCGAAAATTAGGCGTCAGCGCCGGTTTTTATTCATTTAAGAGAGGCAGTATCGAGCTGTCGGTCAGTCATGAATCGACATTGCCCACTCCCGGAGGTCGGAACTTGCTTGGTCTTGTGCAAACAAAAACTAATGCTATTGGTTTGAAATACGGCATTGACCGGCGAAATAATTTTTACAATCCGTCAAAGGGATTTGCGCTAAATACGACATATTCAGCCGGTATTCAGCGGCGGGATTCGCTTGATAATAAAGTACGGTCGGAAGTGATATTCAATTCCGAAACATATTTTCCATTGAAGACCAACTGGGTAATAGCTGCTATGGTTCATGCCAGGGCAAAATGGTTAACCGGCGAAGAACCGGCATATTCCGATCAGTACTGGTTCGGAGGCGCCGGAAGCCTGAGAGGTTATCCCAATGATTTTTTCAGGGGCAGCCAAATTGCCTGGGCGACTCTTGAAATTAGAAGGCTTTTTGGGAATCTGAGCAGTTTCTTTCTCTTTTTCGATCAGGGTTATTTCAGGCGGAAAGAGTTAACGATGGAGACAATACGATATCCAAACAGCTTCGGAGTTGGAATTCGCCTCTCATCCAGAATGGGTATCATAGGTCTTGATTACGGTTTTGGCAGGGGAGACACCTTCTCGACGGCAAAAATTCATGTACGATTAATTAACAGGTTTTAACCCTATAACGTCACTTAGTCTTTTTCAAGTCAATTTCTTGTTTTTTTGTTCACCCCGTTGGATAAGTCATTGATGGAATCCGGCAGCAGCCGGACATATATAAGAACTATCCAACGGGGTAGAGAAAATTTTAACGCAAAGGCGCAAAGGTCGCAAAGACACGCAGAGTTTACACCATGTAATAAGAAAGACAAAAATAATATGAAGGTGAATTCACCCCGTGTAATAATCAATGCAAGGATAATGGCTAATAAAAAATGGAAAAATATTACATGGGATAAACGAACTACTACACGGGGTTTGTCAGAAAACTTTTTCAAAAAAGTATTTGTCTTAAATGTGTCAGCAGTTTCGGCTTGGATACATGTTTGTTATACATTTAATAATTCTCTGCGTTCTCTGCGGCTCTGCGTTTATAAAATATTGTTGTCATTTTTTGGTTCTGGCTTGTCCAGTTTAGGTATATTAAATTCGAAAGTTACGTAGTAGGGTAAATATGGTAAAACGAAAAAGAAATTTAGACGAGCAGATTATTACTTTTCTTATGAAGCAAAAAGGGAGCGCTTTCAAACAACGTCGAATTGCCAAAGCATTGGGAATAAGCGCCGCAAAATACCAGGCTTTTAAGGAGCTGTTGCGGGAATTGTCCGAATCCGGAAAGATCGAGCGCTGTCAGAAAAATTGTTATCGAATTCCCGATACCGGAAAACAATTTAGTGGCATGATATCCTTCTCAAGCAGAGGATTTGCCTTTGTGCATACCGAAAGCGATGAGGAGATATTTGTCGGGAGTTATGATACTTTTACGGCATTTCACGGGGATAAGGTTCTTGTCGAGAAATTCCGCAAACAGGGTGGTAAACGACCGGAAGGCAAGGTCATGAAAATTCTGGAAAGATCAAAAAAGCCGGTCTTTGGTACCCTGAAGCGCAGTCAGCAACAGTGGGTAGTTATTCCTGAGATGCCGGCTCCCCCGGTTTCGATTGTGATAAAAAACGAGGTGGAAGGAACAGCGTCCGGTCAGATGGTTGAGCTTCACCATCTTGAATGGAATAATGTTCGTTATTCTCCTCGCGCTGAGATCAAACAGATTCTGGGAGTTCCGGAAAATCCGATGGATGATATTCCTATTATCCTGAAGATGTTTCATATCACACCGGAATTTCCCGGGCGAGTAATAAAAGAACTTAAGAAAATATCAGAGAAAATTCCTGAAGATGAGATTCTACGACGGCTCGATCTGCGGGGAAATGAAATTATTACAATAGATCCCGAGACTGCAAAGGATTTTGATGACGCCGTTTCACTTGAAAGGCTACAGAGTGGGATATGGAAGCTGGGTGTGCATATCGCCGATGTCAGTTATTATGTGAATCCCGGGACAAACCTTGATAAGGAAGCCCGAAACCGGGGAACAAGTATTTATCTCGGAAATACAGTCGTCCCAATGCTTCCGGAAAGAATCTCAAATGAATTATGTTCTCTGGAACCCAATAAGGACAAGTTGACCCTGTCCGTTTTTATGTATATCGATAAAAACGGCGCCATTCGGAACTTTGAAATTACACCCGGCGTCATCCGCTCGGTGAAACGATTCAGTTACGAAGAAGTGCAGTCGATTCTCGATAAGGATTCCGGTTCTCATTGGGAAACACTTGAAAACATGCTGAAGCTCAGTAAAATCTTGAAGAAAAACCGTTCCGCCGCCGGGAGTATTGACTTCGATATACCGGAACCAATATTTAAAATTGGCGATGACGGTGTACCGGTTGAGATCAAACCCTCGGAACGTCTGGATAGTCACCGGCTTATTGAGGAATTCATGTTGCTGGCGAATAAAACCGTTGCTGAATGGATAGCCGTTCAGCGGAGGCAGGAAAAACTTCCATTTATTTACCGGATTCACCCGGCTCCGTCGGAAGAAGCGATTGACAACCTGTATGATCTATTAAAGCGGCTGGGTTTGGATTTCCATCGTCCTGATCCTGTGATGCCGAATGATATTCGGCGAATATTGATGGAAATTGAATCAATGCCATTCAAACATTTTATAGAACAGATTGCTCTGCGATCCATGTCAAAAGCGGTTTACTCCGCCAAACCGTTAAGTCATTTCGGACTGGCTTTCAGGCGCTATACTCATTTTACTTCACCAATTCGCAGGTATCCGGATTTGATTGTGCACCGCCTGATAAAACTTTACATGGATTCAGTGTCCGTCGGGGATAAATCCTTTTTTCGACGCTCATTACCAAGAACAGCAGAGCTGTCATCTGAGAATGAAATACGGGCAAAAGAGATCGAAAGGGAATTCATTAAAATTAAGCAGATCAGATTTCTTGCCAATAAAATCGGGGAATGGTATTCCGGTATTATTACCGGAGTGATGGAATTTGGTTTTTTTGTTGAAATATCGGATTATCTGATCGAAGGACTTGTGCACGTCCGTACCTTGAATGATGACTATTATGTTTACGATGAAAAAAATCACACGTTAAGAGGCAGGAAGTATGAACGTTCTTTCCGCCTTGGGGATAGAGTAATGGTTAAGATTGCCGGGGTGTCGGTCAAGGAACGGCTCGTGGATTTTGAGTGGGGAGAATAAGCGGATGAACGATTTATCGGTACTTTAATCAGAAAGGAATTGGTTTTTAATTGATTTCCCAATAATTTCCGGCGTGTTTTGGGGAGAGATCGAAAGAGTGAATAGAATAAAAATAATCCTGGTCATTTTACTGATGGTCTTGGTCGTGTTGTCAGGCTGCGGAACGAAGCGGTTTGCCAAAGGTCCTGCGGATGTTGTGTATGTTCTTGCATCAAAGGAAGTAAAGGAAAGCCTGCAGACTGCAATTGATACGACTTTTTCATTCGGCATTAGAACTCCGCAATTTCAACGTTATTTTTCTACCGATTGGCGCCCTCTGAATGAGATGAGCGAATATATTTATTATCCAGGTACGATCATAATCGCTGATCTTAATAAGGATGATGCTGCAAGCCATTTTGTCAAAGGATTGTTAAGCCGGGAACGTCTGGAATCGATTAAAAAAGATACGGTTGCGATGTTCGCGCTTCCGGATACCTGGCGTCAGTTGCAGATGCTGGTAATGGTAGCTGGCTACGATATGGAAAAATTATCATCTTTCGTAATGGAACGTCGGGGATGGTTATTTAGTAAATTCAACCAGAAATATATCGAGCGCCAATCCAAATATATATTTAATCAGTACGAACAAAAAAATTTAGAGAAAAAATTGTGGGAAGACTATAATTGGATGTTGAGGATTCCCAGTGATTACGTTGTTCTCCGTGAATATCCGAACCGGAACTTTATTTGGTTGGGGCGGGCGCTGCCTTATCGCTGGATATCGATTTCCTGGGCGGGAGGTATAAAAACTGAATGGATGACGGCAAACGGGCTGTTTAATAAAAGGGAAAAGATAGGAAAGCTATACCAGCAAATCAGGACTGAAGAACGGTTTCTGGGACATAAATTTGTAAAATTAGGAGATCGCGACGCCTTGCGTATGTACGGTTTATGGTATCACGATGAGAAAGCCCAGGGAGGTCCTTTCGTGACCTATGCATTTTATGATGAACACAGTGATCGGACCTTCGTGATTGATATGATGGTTTTTGCGCCGGGGGAAAAAAGCATCAATTATATTCGTCAAATGGAAATAATGACGCAAACTTTCCGGACAACCGAACAGGACGATCAATCATAATATAAATTCATAAGCAGAATTAGTGATTGCCTATTGATCTAAGGGCATTTAAATTAATTTGGAGTTAGTGAGATCATGTCAACAATATCAATTATCGTCGGAAGCGCTTCAGACCTGGAGGTTCTGGACTCTGCAAAAGCCTATCTGGAATTTTTTGAACTTGACTACGACATCCGGGTTCTATCGGCGCATCGTCAGCATGATGAACTGGTATCGTATATAAAAATGATGGAACAGAACGGAACCCGCGTGATCGTTGCCTGTGCCGGAATGGCTGCTCATTTACCGGGAGTGATTGCCGCAATTACGCACCTGCCGGTTATCGGAGTGCCATTAAACGCATCGTCTCTATGTGGAATGGACGCCTTACTGTCAATCGTGCAGATGCCGAGAGGTATTCCGGTTGCCACAATGGCTATTGGCAAAGCGGGTGTTATTAATGCGGTTGTGTATGCCGCAAAAATTCTGGCGTTGACTGATCGAAAACTACAAGTAAAACTCGACGATTTTCGTAAAAGAGGTTATAAATTATAGAATAATGGTTATTCTAATTACAGGTGCGAATGGTATGCTCGGAGAAGAGTGCGTCAGGTTGTTATCCGGAACACATGACATTATTGCATGTGACGTGCATGACACCCTCCAATATTCTGATTCCATAGTTTATGAAAAGTTGAATATCGTGAATGAACAACGGGTACTTGAGATAATTAAACGAAGGAAGCCTCAGATTGTGGTGAACTGCGCTGCATATACCGATGTGGATGGCGCTGAACGTGACCGTAGAACCGCCTGGGATGTAAATGCCGGAGGTGTGCAAAACCTAATTTCAGCTCTATCAAAAAACGGGGGTAAACTGGTCCATATTTCCACCGATTATGTTTTTGACGGAAGCGCCGGTCCGTACGCCGAGGAAGAGCAGCCCAAACCAATCAATTATTACGGACAGACAAAACTGGATTCGGAAAATTTGATTAAAGGTTCTCAAATTCCATGGGCAATTATCCGAACCAATGTCTTGTTTGGAAATACCAAACTGCAAAAAGCGAGTTTTGTTCGGTGGGTAGTTGAGAAATTGTCCCGTTTTGAGACAATATCAATCGTAAATGATCAGTTCGGCAATCCAACCTGGAGCTACGGACTGGCTCAGGTAATTAACCGGATTATTGAAATTGATGCGAAGGGATTATATCACTACGCCGGCAAAGATTATGTCAACCGGTTTGAATTTGCTCTGAAAATTGCCGGTATCTTCGGATTGGATCCGACGCTTATCAGGACAACGACAACCCGCGCATTGAACCAATTGGCTCCCCGACCGTTTAAGGCTGGGTTGATTTATGAAAAAACAGCCGGAGAACTTCAGGTGGATTTCTACTCAATAATTGAAGCGCTAAAAATGATAAAGGAAACAGCATAGTGGAATCAGTAGTCATCGTTCCGACATATAATGAAAAAGACAATATTGCGACGGTAATTAACAAACTTACTGCGCTTAATCTTGATCTGCATATTCTGGTCATTGATGATAATAGTCCGGATGGCACAGGCGATATTGTCAAAAATTTGCAAAAAAAGAATGAACATATTTTTATGATAGAACGTTCCGGCAAGCTTGGGCTTGGGACCGCTTATGTAAGAGGATTTCACTGGGCGCTTGAGAGGGATTACAAATACATTCTGGAAATGGACGCCGATTTGTCTCATAATCCTAATGATGTTCCAAGATTGATTAAAGCTTGTAAAAAAGGCGCCGATCTGACGATTGGTTCCCGCTATAGCGAGGGTGTTAATGTTGTCAACTGGCCTATTAAGCGATTATTACTTAGTTACGGCGCCAATAAATATACACGAATTGTGACACGTATGCCGGTCAAAGATACTACTGCCGGGTTTAAATGCTTTCATCGTGATGTTCTCGAAGCGATTGATCTTAGCAAAGTAAAATCTTCCGGTTACTCGTTTCAGATCGAAATGAATTTTCGGGCATGGAAGAAAGGATTTAAAATTACTGAAGTGCCCATCATTTTTATAGAACGATCCGAGGGACATTCGAAGATGTCGAAAAGCATTGTCTATGAAGCGGTCTTTATGGTATGGAAACTTAAATTATTAAGTATGTTGGGCAGATTGAACTGATGAAAGTATCGGTTATTATCGTTAGCTACAATGTCAAAGAATTTCTCCAGCAGAGTATTCTATCGCTGAAAAATTCTCTGAATAATATCGAGCACGAGATCATTGTAGTTGATAATGATTCCGTTGATGGCACCAATGAAATTATCAAATATAAATTCCCCGATATTAAATTAATTGAAAATGATACGAACCGGGGATTCGCAGCTGCATGTAACCAGGGGCTGGAGATTTCAAAAGGCGACTATTTGCTGCTGCTGAACCCGGATACCATGATTCAGGAAGATACGATTAGTACTATGATTGACTTTTTTGAATCTGTGCCGGATGCAGGCGCTGCCGGTTGTAAAATTTTAAATGCCGATGGAACACTCCAGTTAGCCTGTCGAAGAAGTTTTCCGACGCCGTTTGTTGCATTACCCAAATTGCTTGGATTGAGCCGTCTATTTCCTAAAGGGAAGATGTTTGGTAAATACAACCTTACTTATGTCGATCCTGACAAATTAATAGAAGTCGATGCGATAAGCGGCTCCTTTTTGATGTTTCGGCGGGAGGTTTGGGATAAAATTAAGGGTCTCGATGAAACTTTCTTCATGTACGGCGAAGATCTGGATTACTGTTATCGCATAAAAGAAGCGGGCTGGAAGATTTACTACGTTCCTTATACTAAAATTATCCATTATAAGGGCGAAAGCGCCAAATCTGCCAGTTTTGATAATTTTATCACGTTTTATAAAGCGATGGATATCTTTGTCAAAAAACATTTCAGCAAGAGTTCTTCCATTTTTCTGGATATATTGTTTCAATTTGGAATTCTTACGAGAGGTTCTATTTCCCTAATAGGACGCTTCTTCCGGAAACATATCATAATGCTGGTTGACGGAGTTGCTGTTACAGCGGCAATACTCGTTGCCCATCAACTGCAATTACGACCTCTGCCTGGTTATTCAGTACTGATATCGATGCTGATATTCTACGTTTTACTGTGGCTGGGAACCGGTTATACGATTGGTCTTTATGACCACAGGGAATTGTCGTATTCAAGAGCGGCTATAGCGTCTTTGTTAAGTTTTATATTATCATTGATCTTTTACTTTGTATTTAAGGGTTTTATTTATTCACCGCATTTGATCATCTGGAGTTTTATTATTGTCATGCTCTTTTTACCGGGGTGGAGGATATTCTTACTATATCTGCAGCGAAGACGGATTATTTCACCAAAGTCGCCACTGTCAAGAGCGTTGTTGTCACGACGTACGATCATTGCCGGAACCGGTGATGAGGGCGAACGAATTGCTAAGAAATTACAGAGTCATATCGAGCATGGCTTTGAAATTCTCGGCTTTGTTGATAAAAAGTTTGCCGTGAAACGTACTTTTGGTTTTCCCTTTCTCGGGGTTATAGATGATCTCGGTGAAATTATCCGGATTCATAGAGCCACTGAAATCATTTTTACAACCGACCAGTTCAGTAATGATGATATCCTGAATATCCTTGATCGAAATAAAAAAGTGCGCATAAATATTAAGATTGTCCCAAAACATCTGGACTATATCATAGGTAAATCCAGCGTTGAAAAAATAGAAGATATTCCCCTGATCGAGGTGGATTATAATTTTTTCAGGATGGGTAATCGTTTTTCTAAAAGAGTCTTTGATTTTGTATTTTCCCTGTTAGGATTGATCGTATTGTCACCGGTTATAATCCCTTATGCCTTGACGACCGGATATCACTTCAACCGCAAGAAGTTTATAGGTAAGGAGGGGACAATATTTTCGGGATTGATATTTAAAAAACGAAACGGTAATTACGCCCACCCGACCATCGAGCGATTTCCCCTCCTGTTTTCAATTATAAAAGGCGATATGAGTATAGTCGGCAGTGAATTATTATCTGCTAATCCGCATATCCGCCGTCTGCGCTGTAAACCGGGGCTTACGGGACTTTTCCAGTTGCAGGAAACCCACCAACCCAATGAGATTGACAAGCCAAACTACGAATATTATTATATGCAAAACCATTCTCTATTTCTTGATGTGGAAATTATATTAAAAGCCATTTTGAATGTATAGACGGAATATTATGACTAAATTAATGTTTGATTTTGAGAAACCAATTTTTGCGCTCGAACAAAAGATCGAGGAGATGCGGGAACTATCCTCGGTAAACGGGGTCGATTTGGATGATGAAATTCGCAAACTGGAAGAGAAACTCCGCAAACTCATAAAAAAAACATATTCAAATTTAAATCGCTGGCAGCGTGTTCAGTTAGCGCGGCATCCCGAACGTCCCTATACCAATGATTATCTGGAGAAAATCTGTACTGATTTTATTGAGATTCATGGTGATCGCAATTTTGCCGATGATAAATCGATTATCGCGGGATTTGCCACAATCGATAAACACAAAGTGGTCATAATTGGTCATCAAAAGGGTAAAAATACAAAGGATAATCTATACAGAAATTTCGGTATGCCTCATCCGGAAGGATACCGCAAGGCGCTTAGGGCGATGAAGTTGGCTGAAAAATTTCATAAACCCGTTGTCTCAATTATCGATACGCCCGGCGCTTATCCCGGAATTGGCGCTGAAGAGCGGGGACAGGCTGAAGCGGTTGCTAAAAACCTGTTCGAAATGAGTCGCCTGAAAACACCTATTCTCGTCGTCATTATCGGAGAAGGCGCCAGCGGCGGCGCACTGGGAATTGGTGTTGGCGATCGCCTTGTTTTACTGGAAAATACCTGGTTTTCGGTTATCAGTCCTGAGGGATGCGCATCGATTCTTTATCGTGATGCGGGTAAAGCCAATATTGCAGCGGAATCCATGAAAGTAACCGCACGGGATGTGCAAGACCTTGGAATTGCAGACGAAATCATTCAGGAACCCGATGGCGGCGCTCACCGCAATCCTGACGAAACCGCAAGGGTCTTAAAAGAGAGTATTTTGCGCAATATAGATGAATTGAGCGCTATTCCGATCGATGAATTAATTCGACTCCGGATTGAAAAATATTCCAAAATGGGTAGCTGGGACGAAGACTGACCTTTGACCCGTGATTTCAATTATTTTTTTAACTATTGAGTCTGCTTGAGAAAGGGTGAAGAATTATATTAAGAAATATTCAGAAACTATTGAAACAGTTATTGCATCAGATAAGTTATTATTAACCCCCGACTTAAGTCGGGGGTTAACCTTACACAACACTACCCTTTCAACCGTTTCAACGGTTTCCTTTTCTGGATTTTTAAATTTTTTTAGTGGACTCACTATTTTATTCAATAAGAGTTATTTATGCCGAATGAGCTGATATTTTTTTTAATGATCCTTGTTGTGTTAAGCGCGACATTGTTTACATTTCGAATGGGAAAGCACTGGCTTTATGCCTTTATTGCTGTTTGCATTGTCCTGGCGAATATTTTTGTGACGAAACAATTTACTCTGTTTGGGATCAGCGCTACAGGAGGCAATATTACCTATGGCGCCATTTTCCTGACGACTGATCTGTTATGTGAACATTATGGAGAGGAAGAGGGGCGAAAAGCAGTATTCATCGGGTTCTTTGCCGCTATCTTCTATCTGCTCACTTCCCAATTTATTTTATTGATAAAGCCGTCAGAGTTTGATACCGTGAATGAAGGAATGAAAACGATTTTTTCCTTTGCGCCTCGTATTGTATTTGCATCTATGGTGGCTTATTTAATATCCCAGCTGCATGACATCTGGATTTATCATTTTATTCGAGCTAAAACCAAAAGCCGGATGTTGTGGCTGCGCAATAATGCTTCGACGTGGACCAGTCAGTTGATCGATTCCCTGATTTTTTCATTGATTGCCTTTATCGGAATATTTCCTTTCAAAATTGTTCTGCAAATCGTCATTTCAACCTATTTGTTAAAAATTATTGTAGCGGCAATCGATACGCCGTTTCTTTACCTCAGTTACCGTTTTCTGCCGAAAGAATTGCGTAAAGGTGATTGATATCGACATTTTACGCAACGTAGTTCGGATTATATGAAAGTATCCACGAATTATACGAAAGGTATAGTTCCTTAATTCTCAAATTCTTGTTTTTTTGTAAAGAAAATTTTGAGTTCTCGACGGTAAAAAGCATGTTTCAACTTTAGTAAAAAAATGTTAGAAGTGATAAAGAAGATTTTAACGCAGAGACACAAAGATCGCAAAGATACGCAGAGTTTATCGGAAAACTTTTTCCAAAAAGTGTTTGTCTTAAATGTATCAGCGGTTTCGGTTTGGATACATGTTTGTTATACATTTAATAATTCTCTGCGTCCTCTGCGCCTCTGCGTTTATAAAATATTGTTGTCATTTTTTGGCTCTGCCTGCCCCTTCGGGGGCTTGTCCAGGTTAGGGTATAGGGAGGATGGAAAGCCCCGGTGAAATATGCTTCGCCCTGATACGGTCATTCTTCCCTACTGGACAGGCATTTCACAGGGCAAGCGGAAAACGGAGGACGGAAGATCAATAATTGAATTTTTTTTATTCTGGTTTGGAAGATAGTAATTAGTAGTTGGAATCCCCAATTTCAAATTTCCAGTTTCCAATTTCATTCTCTGTTTATCTCCTGATCTCTGGGGTAACTTTCATGTTTCGTTGTGATGAAAAATCATGAGGATTATTTATAAGAATTAGGATTACTTTTAAATTGCCTTCTATGTCGGAGTGTCTTAAACTTCAGTGTTATGAATAAAGGAATTTTAATTACATTTGAAGGGATCGATGGTTCGGGAAAAACAACTCAAATCAATGAGTTAATTCGCCGCCTTGATCAGGAAAAGATTGAATATCGGCTATTCCGTGAACCCGGCGGAACCCGGATTGGTGAAAAAATCAGGGACATTTTACTGGATAAAGATCATAGCAGCATGTTGCCTATAACGGAATTGCTGCTTTATTCAGCAAGCCGGTATCAATTGACGATGCGATCGATTATCCCGGCATTGAAAGCGGGGAAAATCGTTATTTGCGACCGGTTCTACGATTCCACGACCGCTTACCAGGGTTATGGAAGAGGAATCGATCTGGAATTTATAAAGCGATTGAATGCAGTCGCTACCGAATCCCTGATTCCCGATAAAACATTTATTCTCGATATTTCGTTGGAAGAGCGTTTGCAAAGGTTAGGCGAAAAAAATCTGGATCGGCTGGAAATGGAAGCCGTAGCTTTTCATAAAAGGGTAAGAGAAGGATTTATTGCCATGGCACGGGAAGAACCCGAACGGATGGTCATAATCGATGGCAACCGTCCCTCTGAAGAAATATCCAAAGAGATATGGAACCATGTAAAATCAATAAAGAGTGAGTAAATAGAATGAAAACCGTTAAATCTCAACATACTAAAATACTGATCATTTTACTGATCTCAGTAACGGTGATCTTTGCAGTTAATAAAACCAATCTCTATAAGGAAATATCAAACTCTATTCGATTGTATAACGAAGTCTATCGCCGGCTGTTTACGAATTATGTCGATCCGATAAAGGCTGAAGAGTTTGTTGAGACCAGCATCCGCAAAATGATGAAAGAGTTGGATCCCTACACGATCTTTATGACCGAAGATGAGAAAGAGCCTCTCGAAACCTTAACAAAAGGTAGTTATGGAGGCGTTGGACTGCGTATCAGTATGCGGAAAGATACCTTGACGGTTATTTCTCCGATGGAGGGGAGTCCGGCGAGCAGGGCGAATATTTTCCCCGGTGATCAGGTGCTGAAAGTCGATTCCGTTTCAACAATTGGACTTGATCTTAATAAAGCCGCAAAAATGATCCGCGGCAAAATCGGCACAACCGTAACGCTCACGATTCGCAGACCGGGTGTTCATGGACTAAACGAATATACGCTGAAGCGAGATAATATCAGTGTAAACGATGTGAGCTATAGTGGGATGCTGCAGGATCATATCGCTTATATCCGGCTGTCAGGATTTTCAAAAGGCGCTTCGATGGAAGTTCGCCAGGCAATTTCTTCGCTGAAAAAAGAGGATAAACGCATTCAGGCGCTGATTCTGGATTTACGTGGGAATCCGGGAGGACTATTATCCGAAGCATTAGCTGTTTCGGAATTATTTACCGAGCCTAAAGATACTCTTTTATTCACAAAAGGACGCACTCCCGCTACAAATAAAGTGTTTGTTTCACGTCAGAAACCATACTTGTCACCTGACATAAAAATTGCCGTGTTGGTGAATAGGGGCAGCGCCTCAGCCAGCGAGATCGTCGCCGGTGTAATCCAGGACCTGGATCGCGGCATCGTCATCGGCGCGCCCAGTTTCGGCAAAGGACTGGTTCAGACAGTATTTCGAATTGATAAGACTCATTCGGTGAAAATCACGACGGCAAAATATTATATTCCCAGCGGAAGACTGATCCAGAAACCGGACTATCTGAATAATCCCGAACTGGTCGAAGAACATGTTTCCGGCGATACATTGTTCTACTCGAAAAATGGTCGCATGCTGAAAGGTGGCGGGGGAATTGTTCCTGATATTGAAGTAAAAGTGGAAGCGCTGCCGGATTATGTCCGCGAACTCTGGCGCCAGAATATGTTTTATTCCTATGCGATCAAATACAAATCGGAGCAAGGCGATATTTCAACGCCGGTTGTAGTTGATGAAAAGATCATTGATGATTTCGAGACTTATCTGGATGAAGACGGATTTTCCTATTACAAAAAGAATGAGAAAAAATTACGGGATATCGAAAAAGAATTGCTCAAAGAAGAGCATTTCAAATCTGTCCGAAATCCCTTTGCTTCATTTTATGCTGTATATGATTCGATGAAAGTATCGGATTTCGATTCAAATTTGTCTTATATCAAACGCGGTCTCACCAGTGAAATTTCCACTCTTGCCGGTGGCTTGACGGAACGGATTAAAAATGATCTCGATAGCGATCCGGTCATTGAAAAAGCCCTTAATGTCATAGTAGATGAGATCGTATATCAAACAACGCTTGGATATGCCTACTAATAAATTATTTATACTAAATTGCCTTACCGGAGGTCTCTTGAGACAAAAGAAATGTTCTATAATTAAAGTTTATAACCTCCCCTTCAATCCCCTCCTTGACAAGGAGGGGAAAAAGGGGTGGTTAATATATTTACAAAATCAAAGAATGCCGTTATATAGGATAAAACTTTCGCCTCGTTCTAAGAATCCCTTCGGGGAAAATGTCTCATTGAGGAAAATTGCTAAAACAGGAGTTTGACTTGAAAAAACATTCACATCTTAAACATTTAGTATTATTTTCATTTATTTTTCTTCAGATTCTGTTTGCCGATACAACCGATGTTTTTAATCGGGTTAATTCGATTTCAGAATCTCTTAAAAAACAATATTGTCCCGATGAACGTACCTCTGTCTGGCTGATTGAACCTCAGTTTGAAGAGGATCAATTTATTCTGCGGGGTGAGACCGACAATAAACCGGCGCAAACGGAATTATATCGAAAAATAGAAAGCGCTCTTCCGGTAATCCATTTTCAAAGGGATGTAAAATTGCTTCCCGATGATGTTATGGACGGTATTATTTTTGCCGTTCCAAAAAATTCAATCGCCATTCTGCGTCGCAGACCATCAGTAACTGAAGAAATGGTTACCCAGACATTAAGGGGACTGCCGCTGGATATTTTGAAGAAAGAACGCGACTTTTATTTTGTTCGTACCGATGATGGTTATCTCGGCTGGGTATCCGATGACCGGGTTACCGAGGGTGATAAAACTTTTAAAGAGGAATGGGAAAATAGCCCGAAAGTGGTATTTGTCGATCTGGAAGGCGTTGTCTATTCGAAACCAACGAAGAAATCCATGCCGGTCAGCGATGTGGTGATGGGAAACCGGTTTAAACTAATTGAGAAGAGGCGTAAATGGACGAAAGTCGCTTACGCTGATGGTCGAATAGGATATATCCGCAGCAAATCGTTACAGGATTTTGAGGACTATTTAAAAAATCCGCTTATTCCGGAAAATGTGATCAAAACAGCCTGTTCATTAGTTGGACGACCTTATATCTGGGGCGCCGCTTCGCCGAAAGAGATGGATTGCAGCGGTTTCACTCAAATTGTTTTCCGGCAAAACGGCTATGTCCTGCAGCGGGACGCCAGTATGCAGGTGTTTGAAGGCGTGGCGGTCGATACAACAAATTTCCCTGACAATCTGAAGCCCGCGGATCTGATATTCTTCAGTCCTTATCCGGATCGGATCACTCACGTGGGACTTTATATCGGTGATTACCGGTTTATTCATTGCTCCGGAAGAGTCCGAATCGACAGTTTTAATCCCCAAGATTCCAATTATAATAACTATCGGCGTCATAGTATTCGAGCCGTTCGGCGGATTATAGAAGACTAATCGGCTTATAAATATTGATTAAGTCCGTCGTAATTAGGTATAATTAGAGCAATAAATAATCAGAACTAATCTTGATTCTTGGTAACTACTCAGCCACAAATATGCCAAGTTTTATAACTTACTTTTGGTAACAGGGCTCTACTCTGTAATTCTTCCATACCATAACCCCGAAGCGAAATTATAAACATTAACCGCTCAATTTATTGAGTGGATTTGAATCTCCCCGTAACACAAACCGCCTGTCCCTCTGGGGAATTTATTCGGTGATTACGCCGACTAAAGTCGGGAAGACAGGTAGAAGCCGTTCTATCCACCGAATAAATTCGATGGTTAATGTTTTTCTGCAACCGTGATTAAGCGCCGTTCAGCAGCCAAACTCCAGAACCCGAATAAACCGTAATAATTTTATATGGCTGAGTTACAATTCTTGAATCTTGCGTCTATTAGGGCTGCTTGCTTCTTTACGTATAAATGATTACATTTATTTTCGCATGACATGAACAGGATTTTTTAAAAGTCCATGAATTAGTTTAAAGGCAGCATATTTGTTTATCGAGAAACTAAAAAAAAATAACGTGCCTTTCATAAAAGCATGTTTTAACATTCAGTAAGGAGATCGAAGATGAAAAAGTTATTCCTTTGTGCAATGGTTCTTTCATTAATTTTCTCATGTGAAAAGGATATTAATGTGTATATCGAGAAAGGTCCGGGAACGATTATCGGGCAGGTAATGCCGATTGGTATAAATGCGTTTGTTGAATTACGCAAGCTGGATCAAACTGTTCATGTCGATGTTGACGCCGATGGATATTTTACAATTACTGATCTGGAACCGGGACATTATACGCTGCTGATCGATGCTGCGGATTATGGCAGGAAAGAACTTTCCAGGATTTATGTTGGCGATGATGAAATCTATGATGTCGGAACAATTGAATTGTCTCAAATCCCCTATCCGATACAATCCGTATCTATATGGGATGGCGCAAGCCGTGTGACCACGAATTATATATCTGTTCGATTCAGTGAAAGTATGAATTGGGAAACCCTCAAAGGCGCTGTGCATGTTGAGCCGGATGATTCGGGAATGGATTTATCCTTTGGTGGCGATCGCAATTTAACGATTATTATGGATTTGATCATGGGTACCGAATATACGGTCACCATAGATACCAACGCCTGTACGATAGGAGGAAAACCTCTGGAATTCAACTATTCGTTTTCATTTACAACCGAGCCCTTTCGACTGGAATATTTCGGAAGTACACGTAGTCGCAGTATTGGTAGTAGTGGCAGTAGTAAAGATTTCTATCCCCTGGAATTCAATTTCAATGCCGATGTGGACCCGGATTTGTTCATAGAAAATCTGACCATAAACCCTTCGGTAGTAGAAGTATCTACGGAAGGAACATCATACGGAGATCGTGTATATTTATATCCCCTGCATGGGTGGATGTCCGGCACCAATATGACTTTTACCATTAGTGCGGATTTTACAGATATAAATGGAAATCACCTGCCCGGTGATACGACATTATCTGTTGAAATTGATCCCTTAGAGATCACGCGTGTTTCACCCTACGATAAACAATACTTCGTTCCTTTGGCGCCGGTTATTTCAATCTATTTTAATAATTTAATCGATGAAAGTACAATTGAAGGCGCGTTGAAAATAACACCCGAGATTAATCCCAACATTGTTACTTATCAATCTTCAGAGTATTCGATGTTACGGGTATATCCCGATTCGTCCTTAGCGTCAAATACGCTATATACAATTGAAATAGACACATTTCTGACCGATTACTATGGTGTGAACCTGCCGGAAAAGTTTGTATCAGTATTTACAACGAAATAAAGTTATTTTGCGTTAAAAGTAGCGGCTGAATTTAATGTTCCCTGAGACAAACAACGGAACAGAAAATCAGAATTCAAAATTGTCCGGGTCTTGCATCATGTTACTTGTGCCTTGCTTCTATATGTGAAATTGACTATTATTATCCGTGAATAACATGAATCTCATCGTCATCAATCCCCGTAAATCTCTCAATAAAGCCTTCCTGAAGGTGAAGCCCAACCGGGCGGAGATTGAACTTTTTAAGAAGAATCTCACGAATCTTCTCGACCGGATAAATGAATCGGAGTCTGAGGAATTCCATAAAAACATCGTCACTGAATTCCTGAAAAATACCTATTACGTCCCAAACCACTATATCAATACCAAAGGACGAACCGACCTTGTTATTCACAACGGAAAAGATGCTGGCAGCAGCGTCCTTGAAGCCGAAATCGACCGGATGGTTTATGAATTGTACGGCTTGACTGAAGAAGAGATTGCAATTGTTGAACAGGGCTGAAAACATCATGGTTGACGATATTATTCCTGATGTTAAAAACTATCTCAAATTTCCTGGTCTCAGGAAGAATATTATGAAAAAAAGGATGAGAGTTATGTTGCGAAAGTTTCTTCTTACAATATTGCTGTTTATCGCCGCTGTTTATTTTACGTCAGGTCAACTGTCTGCTCAGGAAACAGATTCTTCTAAGGAGAAAAATGTTTATTTCATACTTCGATATGGACAGGGCGGATTTTCTGATAGTCGATCCCCCATTGGCAAATTAGGTGGCGGTCAGCTTACACTGGATATTAAATCGGGCAAGCTCCCCGTAGCTCTTTCGATTACCAATGAATATTACACAAATTGTCCCGATCCAACCCACTCTTATGAAATTGCCGGTTTGGTTGCTGTTAATATTCTTTACATGACGCCGTTGAACAGGTGGGAGAGGGCAAATGTATTTCTGGGAGGCGGTATTGGCGGGCTTGAAGTCCCAAAAGGTGAAGATGAGCCTGATGAAATGGTAAGGGGATTCCTTTATAATCTCGAAGGAGGAATAAATGTCAGGCTATTCGGACCGGTAGGTTTATACGGTATCGGCAAGTACCTGTACGCTCAGAAGAAATCGAATAGCGTCAAAGTAATTGATTTCAGTGAATATATTGTCTTATTGGGGATTACCCTCAACTTTGGCTTGTAGATTATTTCAGGAAGGATATAACAAATGAAAAACAGGTTGAAACACTTAACCGTTGCATTGGTACTAATTTTAGCGATCGTCTTATCTTACAGTTTAACAGCAAGGCTTTCTAAAGAAGATACGGTTTTTTCCTTCATTGTTACAGTGGACATGCGCCAGTACGCCGGTCCAAAGTATCATTCCTCGCAGTACTTTCAAGGAACCTGTGAAGCGATCCGGGAAGTCGGCAAAGGTTCTTTCATGGTAAGTCCCGGAGACATTGATCCGCCACAATATGTCTTTGATATGATCAAAAAGATACTCGGCGAGGAGTATGCCTGGTATCCTGTCGTTGGTAATCATGAAGCGGAAACTCCTGAAGATATGGCATGGTTGCGTGATTGGGGTAGCGGTGACATCCCTAACCTTATTCGTCGAGGACCGGAAAACGGCGAAGAGACAACGTATTCGTTTGATTTTAAGCACGCCCACTTTGTGGCGCTTAACGAGTATTATGACGGCAAATCCGATATAGGAACAGACGGAGATATTAGCGAACCTCTCTATAACTGGCTGGAGAACGACCTGGCGGCAAATAAAAAACCATTCGTTTTTGTGTTTGGTCATGAACCCATTGTATCCATCCCTGACTTTGATAACGGTCGGCATCGACATAAAGGAGATAATCTGGATGCATACCCGGAGAATAATCAGCGTTTCCAGGAACTCCTGCGCAGATACGGAGTTGTAGCTTACATTTGTGGTCATACTCATAATTTTTCCTATGCAAAAATCAATGGTATATGGCAAATCGATGCAGGGCATTGCCGTGGAATTGCGGAGACCGGCGCACGAAGTACTTTTCTCAAGATCATGGTTGGGAAAAACAGTTGCCGGGTCGAAGTCTATCGAGATGACAGTAAGGGGGGAGAATATGCTTTGACTAATACGATTATGCTGGATTGATAATTTATCCGTTAGTTTCTTAAAAGTTAAATTTTTGTAAAGAAGATTTTAACGCAAAGGCGCAGAGGACGCAGAGAATTATTAAATGTATAACAAATATGTATCCAAACCGAAACTGCTGACACATTTAAGACAAACACTTTTTGGGAAAAGTTTTTTGATAAACCCCGTGTAATAGTTCGTTTACCCCGTGTAATATTTTTCCATTTTTTATTAGCCATTATCCTTGCATTGATTATTACACGGGGTGAATTCACTTCATGTTATTTTTGTCTTTTCTTATTACATGGGGTAAACTCTGCGTACCTTTGCGTTTATAAAAATAGTTTTTCATTTTTTGGTTCTCCGGTTTTTCAATTACTACCGGTGTTTTCGGGTTTGATATTATCTGGCAAAAAGGTATATTTACAACTATTTTAAATGGAAATGATGATGGAACACAACTGGAAACCGGTAATAGAAAAACTGAAAACAAGCCGAAAGGCGCTGCTTACAACGCATGTCAATCCGGATGGCGATGGTATTGGTTCTGAAATTGCGATGTACTATTGTCTCCGGAAAATGGATATTGAAGTTGAAATCATTAACGATTCAGCCTTACCGGATGAATACTCATTTCTCGATCCTGAAAATATTATCAGACAGTACGATCGTGAAAGAGATCGGGACAGATTGAGTAAATTCGATCTGATTTTTACATTAGATATCGGTGGTGTTGCTCGATTGGGAAAATTAGGCGAGGATCTGGCATTACTGAATATTCCGACCATCTGTATCGATCATCACCCTGAGAATCATATCAGCTGCAGTTACAAAATTGTTGATGAAAAATCGCCAGCCACGACTTGTCTTATCTATGAACTGATGAAACAGCTGAATCCCGAAGTAATTGATACGAAGGTTGCGGAGGCTTTGTACGTCGGACTTATGACTGACACCGGTTCATTTCGATTTGAAAATACGACTGCAAAAGCAATGGAAATCGCGGCAGAACTCATTCGTTTGGGAGCCAAGCCGGCTGTTATTTTCCAAAATGTTTATGAAAATTATACACGCCAGCGCATGAAATTATTAGGCGCTGCGTTACAGAAGATCCAATATGAATTCGACGGCAAATTAGCCTGGTTTACAGTTTCGGGCAGCGATGTTCGGGAAGCCGGCGCGACCATGGATGAAGTCGGTGGATTTACGGATTCCGTGCGATCGATAAAAGGCGTCGAAGTCGCTATTATGTTTCTCGAAGTTCACAAGAATAGAGTTCGGATCAATTTCCGGTCGCAAGGAAAAGTGATTGTAAACGAAATAGCCCGGAAATTTGGCGGCGGCGGGCATTTTTTTGCCGCGGGCATTTCGCTAAATGATACATTGGAAGAAGCAGTTGATAAAGTTCTGCCGGAAATGCGTAAAGCAGTCCGGAAATTATCATTATAGCAATTTTTATAAGTTTTGTCCTATAAAATGATGTTCTTTGATTTTGGAAAATATTTTAACCACCCCCTTTCGTCCCTTTCCGGCAGCTGCCGGAGGAAAGAGGGGGAGGTTAATAGGGTCTGTCCATAATGTCGGTTTTTTCGATAAATGGAAACTTGACTTAAGGCGATAGTCTTGAGTTAAGTTGACTTATTTCAGTGAGTTAGAAAACTTAAGTCAAGTCAGCTAAAGCAAACTTAACTCAAGGTTTCATAGTTTACGGACAGATACTAACTATACTATAGGACTGGGACATTTTTTTATCTAAAAGACCTCCGATGAGGCAATTTACTTAAAATCAGGAGTGACGACGTGAGTGTAAGACCGGATTGGTGGATTGAGGAAATGTGCGAGAAATACAGAATGATCGAACCGTTTGAAAGAGGTCAGATCAGCAAGGGCGTCATTTCGTACGGAATATCGGCGTATGGTTATGATATGCGGATCGCCAACGAATTCAAAGTTTTCAAAGCGAAAGCCGGCATCGTAATCGATCCGAAAAATATTGACGATTCACAGTTTGAGACAGTAATAGCGGATGTCTGTACTATTCCGGCAAACAGTTTTGTATTAGCGCGAAGCGTTGAATATTTCCGGATTCCCAGGAATGTAGTCACTCTTACATCAGGTAAATCGACATATGCGCGCTGTGGAGTTATCGTAAATGTCACGCCTTTTGAACCGGAGTGGGAGGGATACGTGACGATATCGATATCAAATACAGCTCCCGTTCCCGTAAAAATCTATGCCAATGAAGGATTATGCCAGGTATTGTTTTTCGAGAGCGACGATGACTGTAAAGTGTCTTATGCCGATAAAAAGGGTAAATATCAAGCCCAAAAGAAAATAACAGCAGCCAAGATCGTAAGTGTTCACGGATGTAAGTGTAACTAAGGGAAAAGGGGAAATAAGGAAAAATGGAAAAGGAAGAAATAGAGAAATTGATAAATAAAATTATTGGTTGTTGTATAGATGTTTACCCTGTTAAATAGTAAAGATATTTCACAACAGAAGTATAATTATCAAGAATTATTTAACAGGGTGAATAAAGAGCTTGGGCCTGGTTTTCTTGTCCCGATAGGGATCCTTCGGGAAAGTATTTATCATAAAGCATTAGAAATTAGATTTTCACCCCGTGTAATAAATAAAAGAAAAGATAACAGAAAAATAGAAAAACGATATATTACATGGGGTAAAGAAGAAGAGATTAAATTTGAATCTGAGAAAGAGATATCAGTGTCTTTCCATAAGAAATTTGTTGGGCTACACAGGCTAGATTTTTTAATAGAAAAAGAAATTGTTTTAGAACTTAAGACAGTTAAAGAAATCCATAAGAAATATTATGCCCAAGTTAGATCATATTTATCACGTAGTGATCCCTTTGGGAAAAGCAGTTAACAAAGATATAGGGTTATTAATTAATTTTTCAGACTTTAA
>JAUVYH010000115.1 GCA_030603165.1 Fidelibacterota bacterium | reverse complement strand
GGCATTTCCCTCAATATTCTGGATTGCTCAGGTAAAGAGAGGACTTGCTCTTTGTAAAATGCCCCGATTCTTTTCATTTTGTAGTTTCTCTGTCTATCTGTTCTATAACTACATTTTTAAAACTATCTATATTTATTCCTTCCATCACTTTGTTATTATCGACACTTTTTGCCCTGTCGAGTCTGGACCTGACCAAATCCACAACAGCCCGATAAACCTCAAGTTGTTCTTCATCGGTAAGACCCAGAATTTCACCCATAATTATTTTATCCAGCTCTCGACGATCCGGCTTAACACTTTCAAGAGAAACATCCTTTGGAAAAAATGCTCCAATCTCAAGAAAAATTGATTCTATCGGGCGGTTCATTAACTCTTTAAATATTCTAACATCAACTTTAATTTTTTTTCTAACATCTAAAACCAACATTGACGCCGCTTCATAGGTCATATTATCAAGAGCTCCTTCACCTAAGTTTACTCTCCCAAATAGTTCTGTAATCAGTACAGACAGTGTTGAATTGAGGTAAAGAAATAGTATATTCTTTAAGGACTTGTTTTTGAGATAAATTGCATAAAATCTATCGCTTGAAAAATATTTTCCAATATTCCGAGGAGCAAGAAATCTGTCATTAAAGGCTTTAAACCAAACACCATCAGGCGGCTTCTGCCGACCAAGATCATACCATCTCTTTCTACTGGCGCAAGTCGGTCTTCTGTCAAAGCTTCTCTGTTCTCCTTCTGCAATATATTTCAAAACATTCTTATTCTTCAAATCCTTTGTATCTTTATGAATCATCAAAACTCTATATTTCAAGTCCTCTGGTTTTACTACTATAGATTCACATTCTCGCGGAGATTTAATCACATAATTCGGTATCCAATTCCCTTTATTATCCTTATGCATCCAGAATTCTTTTTCTATTCCTCTTCGCTCTATTTCTTCCTCCGTGAGATAAAAGAATTCATTTACTCCAGTAGTAAAACCTCGCTTTATATCAGCTATTTCTTTCAATGGTACTAATTTATCTTTTCCTTTTTTCAATATTTCGAAGAATATTTCAGGCGCTCTCAGATATTTACCCCATTTTGCCCCCACATAAATTTTACTTTCTTCGTCAAATCCTTCGCTCCATAGTTCTCTCTGGATTTTAGGAAAAATTCTCAGTTCATCATTTTCATAGAAGTCATTATGAGCAAGGATAGTCCTTTTAAGCTTATCAATAGCATTTAGTCTTTCAACTTGATTATCCCATGTATTTTGAGCAGACGGAATGAAATATCGTAATCTCTTCTTGAGATAAACAAATCGAGCTATATTCTCTTCTCGGACATCTTTGGCGTCACACTTTTGCAGTATGATTATGCACGTATTAACATCTGCCTCTTCAAACCATCTTTCGACCTTAGATTCGATGATAGCGATTATCTTGTAATTATTAAGGAAGAATTCCTGTAGTCCTTTGCCGTAATCCACATCAAGCCAGGAGTTAGACACAATAAAACCAAAGTATCCCTCATCTTTCAATAACTTCGTCCCATGAACGAAAAAGTAGGCGTGAATGCCGGCTCTCTTACTAATATTTGCTATCTTTTTATCATCAAAACTTAGAGCATCTTCAATCAATTTCTCTTTATTAACGCCGATTTCAGGAATCTCTTCCTGCCTTGTGTAGGGAGGATTGCCTACAATAGCGTCAAATTTTCTTGGATATGTAACCTCACGTTTTTCTTCTCCAAGCCCGACAGTAAGTCTTTTTACATATTTTTCCGGTAAATCAAAGCCTTCTTTACTGACAAGCAGGGCAAAAAAATCTTCTTTCAGAATATTTGGATAGTTCTTATCCACTCCAAGGTCTCTAATGGCAAGATTGATTGTAGAAAGGTGTGCTGGGAATTTGGCAATATCATTTCCCCAGAGAGTCTCCAAAATCTTTTCATGTTCCAGACGATCATTCATTATTTTTTTATGTTGATATGACCGAACAAGAAAAGTACCGGCGCCGCATGCAGGGTCAAGAATTATATCGTCCTCATGATTCAGGCAGAATCTAAGAATTAAATCCACCACATCCGCGTTAGTAAAATATTGTCCCAACTTATGTCGCTCATCTTGAGGAATAAGCCGTTCAAAAATTCTACCTATTACATCATATCCAAGTTTAGAAAAATCATACCTTCTCAGAACACTTATAAGCTCCTCAATCTCTTTTATTACCTCTTTTGCCTCGGAGAAAGCGACCGTATCTATAAAATCCGCAGTATAAATTGTTTCATAGTCTATATCTAAAACTTCATCAAAATAAGTCTGAAGAAATTTTTGCAGATGGGATCCTCTTACAAATCCTCCAGGAATATTTAGCGGGGGCAACTCTTGAGGTCTCTTTGCCTGAAGGAGATTATAGAATAGGATTTTGTTGACAAGGAGATAGGCTGTTTGTCTTGAAGCTTTGTCAATATCTTGTAGTGTTCCTGAAAAACTCCAGCCCTGTTTCAGAAACCATTTAGTCAATTCCTTCCGAAACGAAGAATCCTTATGGCATCTATCGTCAATAATCCTTCGATAATAAGTAGCAAGAACATTTATTTTTTCTTGTAGCCTAAAAACTAAAAATTCATCTATCGCTAATTTTGGTTCAGGCTCCTTACCGGAGCTGACAGAATAGAGTTTTTTGAGAAATTCTTTCAGACCTTTTTTAATAGGTTCGGCATAACGGGTCAGCTGAATGTTATTGAGGTCTTCGAGTGTTGAAAGTGAATACTTTTCTACAATTTGTTCTTCTTCATTTTTTAGAGAATTAACTTTTTCAGTATTGAACCAGATAAGTTTTTTAAAGTTTATGAGTGCAAAATATTTCGCTTTTCGATTCGTTGCTTTGATTCTTGCAGGTTCTTTTAAATCCCTTTCATCAAATACATCGAAGTATGGAGGTTTCGCTTCTATAAGGCATAAAATTTTCTTACTTCCGGGAGATTCATAGATCACAGCATCCGGCATTTTTCTATCTTTACCAGCGGTTTCAACATCCGGCATACCTAAATCGAGATTTTCATTTTTAATAATTTCTCTCATCCAATACATCAGGATAGCAACGGCTGTTCGCTCAGTTTTATGAGATGACATATCAAAAGGACTTGAACTTTTTGCCGGTTTTACTTTTAATTTACTCACTTTATTCCTCGCCAAATACTTCCATGCGTAATTCTTTATCTTCTTTTAATTCCTTAATTACAATATCAACGCACCTTTTCGCAATCTCCAGGGCAGCGGCAATTCTTATAATCTTAACGTCTCCAAGTCCTTTAATTTTCAGAAATTTCTTTAGCGGTTGATTTGACAATCCTTTATAAGAACCAAATTTTGCTAAAAGTTCTTCAGCAATTTTTTCTGCGGATTTTCCCTTTATACCTGTAGAAATCAAAATCGAAAGCAGCTCAGCATCAGAAAGACTTCCGGCGCCATATTCCACAAGTTTACCTCCCGCATGTTGCCAATCACTGCCTTGGTAGTTTTCTTTAATATTCTGATTATCACCGTTGTCCATAAGATTCCCCGAATATTTTAAGATAATTTAATCTTCCCAAACTCCTGTAATTTTGATAGCACCAATTCTTTTATTTCATTCAATCGTTCTTCACTTTTTGCTTCAAACCTCGTGACAATTACCGGCTGTGTATTCGATGACCGTACCAATCCCCAGCCATCTCTAAATTTAATCCGAACGCCGTCAACATCAATACATTCATAATTAGATTTAAAAAAGTCTGTCGCCTTTTTAGCAATTTCAAATTTGACGGCGTCATTTTCACACTCTAACCGCATTTCCGGAGTAGAAAAATATTTAGGCAGCTTTGCCATCTTTTCCGAAAGCGTTTCTTTTGAACGAGAGATCATTTGAGCGAATCGGGCAGCGACATAAATAGCGTCATCATAGCCGAAATAACCATCACCGAAAAAAATATGACCGCTCATTTCACCGGCAAAAGGTAGTTTTTCTTCTTTCATTTTTTGCTTAATGAGTGAATGACCGGTTTTCCACATCAGCGGCTGTCCACCTTTGGCGGTGATCATCTCTTCCAGCGCCTGGGAGCATTTCACATCAAAGATAACTTTTGAACCCGGATATTTGGCAAGGATTTCATCCAGGAAGAGAATCATTATGTAATCCGCCCAGATGATCTCACCTTTATTATCAATAACGCCAATACGGTCGGCGTCGCCGTCAAAGGAGACGCCAAAATCATAACCGCCTTTTTGAACTTCTGCAATTAGATCGGTCAGATTCTTTTTCACCGTCGGATCAGGATGGTGATTGGGAAATGTACCGTCAATATCACAATACAATTCCGTGACCTCACAGCCGATTTTCCTGAAAATTTCAGGAGCCGCAAGGCAGCCGGTGGCATTTCCGCAATCCATGGCAAGCTTCACCGGACGGTCTAATTTAATCTTGGAAATCACAATTTTTTTGTAATCTTCAAGAATCTCCTTCTTGCTGAATTTTCCGTCACCTTCAGCGAATTTTACCGATTCAATAATAGTTTTGATATACTGAATGTCTTTGCCATATACGGCTTTTTTATCGAAGGACAATTTAAATCCGTTCATGTTGGACGGATTATGACTGCCGGTGATCTGAACCGCTCCGTCAATATCCATGATAAACATACTGTAATAATTCACCGGCGTCGGAACAATGCCCACATCGATCACATCCACACCCGTCGAAAGTAATCCTTTCGTAAACGCCTGCTTTAATTGGGGCGTCGAAAGCCGCACATCGCCGCTGATCGTGATGGTCTTTCCGCCTTTTTCACGAACGTAAGTGCCAAACCCTTTTCCGAGTTGGACAACTACATCCACGGGAAAATCTTCTGTAACTACACCACGAATATCATACTCGCGAAAAATATAGGGATTCATTCTTTTAGCTCCTTTACAACGTTATTTTACCAAGAACAACGGGATGACCGGCTCCGGTGACATTGGGCACATTACCGGTAGTTTGCGAATACTGCTTCCGCCGTAAACCGTGTTACTGTCGCCACAAGACTCTGATAATCAGTCCGACTCAACCGAAACTTATCGACAATTTGATCGATCAGTTCCTTTCCAAAAATCTCACGCCCGGTGGATTTGGGCATCGGTGAACTAATATAGGGATGATTCAGTAAAAAATCCAAAATATCCCGGCGGATCGTGCCCGAACGCGCAATCATTCCATCTTTATCAAAGGACATATCTCCACCACTCATCATCTGTGCGGTAATGTCAATCAGGGAATTTCCAGGTCCCGCATCCAGGGCATAAATGCTATCTACACCAGTCGCATCGGAAGGAATCATAGTAAAATTGACAATCCCACCGATATTAAGCGCCATCAAATTTTTACGATACTTTTTAAATACCAAAAAATCCAAAAACGGCACGAGCGGAGCGCCGGAGCCTCCGGCTGCTACATCTCTTACCCGAAAATCGGAAACAACCGGTACATTAAACCGTTCAGCCAGCACCGATGCTTCGCCAATCTGTAATGTAGAATTTCTATGAATGTGCCAGACCGTTTGACCGTGACTACCGATCAGATCAAAAGCATTGACTCCCAACTGAAATTTATCTAAAAATTTCCGAATGAGATCGACATATATTTTAGCTATTTCAAAATTCATTTGACATATTTCAGGGGTGCTTGCTGTGGGCAATTGCAGTAAGCGGTTCTTGAAATCTATTGAATACGGATAACTTGAGTAGTGTTTCACACGCGCATCAATTTCGGAATTGTTCCTTTTAATTTCCGCCAGGCAAATATCCAAACCATCCATTGATGTTCCTGACATTAATCCCAGAACATTCAGTATATTCTTTTTATGTAATTCCCAAATCGAAATCATTGGATAACTAACGGTATTTAATTGGTGGTCTTATCAGACCAGTTTATCGGATTCTTCAAAGGCAAAACGAATAAAGCCGTCGTGCTCATTGATAAGTTCCCGTGCTTTTTCCAGGGATACATTCTTTTTGACCATCACGACCGCATCTTTGACATGTTTATCGGCTGCCAGCAGCGCTTGATAGGCGTCATCATAGGGCAATCCCGTAAGCATCGATATAATCCGCGTTCCGCGCGATCCACCAGTTTGGAGTTAATCGCCTGGTGATCGATCATATAATTGCCGTAAACCTTACCCATTTTGATCATCGCCGTGGTGGTAATCATATTCAATACCATTTTCGTTGCTGTCCCGGCTTTCATACGGGTTGAACCGGTAATTAATTCCGGTCCTACCAGCACTTCGAGAAACACATCTACATCTTCTTCCACACCCAATCCCTCTTTGGGAGTACAGGTGAAAAAAACGGTCTTGCAGCCGATTGATTTGGCGTACTTCAATGCTCCGTGCACATAGGGCGTCGTCCCGCCGGTAGCGATTCCCATCACCACATCGTTGGGTTGCAGGTTGATTGCCTTGCAATCTTCTTTGCCATTTTCGGGATAATCCTCAGCGCCTTCCACAGCTTTCCGCAGCGCCTTCCAGCCACCGGCGATCATGCCCTGAACCATCTCCGGCGATGCCGAAAATGTCGGCGGAATCTCACTGGCATCCAATACGCCTAACCGTCCGCTGGTCCCTGCGCCGAAATAGCGCAAATGCCCACCATTTTTAAATGCTTCCACCACAAAGTCAACTGCTTTGGTGATTTCCGGTATTGCTTTCCGGACTGTTAGATGAACAGTGCCGTCTTCTTCATTTATCAAACGGATGATCTCTTCCGTGCTCATGGTGTCGATCATCTCGCTTTTAGGATTAATTTTTTCGGTAAGAATGTTGCTTCGATTAATAATTTTGACCATTTATTCTACTCTTCTTCTTCAATATGTTAATGATTTTTTCGTTAATATTTCACACGGTATAAAATAGAGAAATCTGTGATTTTTTAAAAGAAGCTTATTTTCTCTTTCCGGGAAATTGAACCTGTTTTAATCTGGTTGCAGGGTTGTTCCATAGGAAGTCCTTCGGACTACTCTGCAATCGAATAGTGTCCGCTCCGTAACAGGAGCCGGGGGAGCAAGAGTAATATCGTGTATATTAGACCACAAATGGAATTTCGTGATAGCTACATAGCTTAGAGTTGATTACAAAACAGCATCCAAAAATATTCTCTTATATTTTCAATGATTTAGGAACTGCGAAACTTGAGTAAATTATTTAATATAGCTATCCAGCCAATCAAAAATAGTCTTATGCCAGAAGCGGCTGTTTTGGGGTTTCAGCACAAAATGCCCTTCATCGGGGAAAAGAACCAGTTTCGCCGGAATACCTTTGCGGCGTAGAACCGTAAACGGCATTAGACCTTCCGTATAACTCAGGCGGTAATCCTTTTCACCGTGAATAATCAACATCGGAGTATTAAAATTATCAACATAATTGTGAGGCGACCACTTTTTATACCAGGTCTCATCTTCCCAGTAGGGACCGTTGAATTCCCACTCCGGGAACCAGAGTTCCTCGGTAGTCAGAAAATTTGTGTAGAGATTGAATGTACCGTCATGGTTCACAAGAGTTCTAAATGGATATTTCAAGGCGTCCATGTGACCTTCGATCCAATTGACCATATAGCCGCCGTAAGATGCGCCGGCTGCGGCAATACGCTTTTTATCGATAAACTTGAAAGTCTCTAACACATATTTCTGTCCGGCAATTAAATCCTCAAATACTTTACCACCCCAATCTTTGGAAATCTCATCGGTAAATTTCTGTCCGTAGCCGGTGCTGCCTCTCGGGTTGATCATCACCATGACATAACCCTGCGCCGCCCACATCTGGATATTCCAGCGGTAATGCCAGCCATCATGCCAGGCTCCCTGGGGACCGCCATGAATAAAGAACACAGCCGGATAGGTTTTCGCCGCATCAAATAATGGTGGTTTTACTATAAAGCCGTGAACTTTAGCGCCTTCCGCTCCCTCAAACCAAAAATCTTCTATGCTGTTCATGTCAACATCAGCAAGTAGTTCCGCATTAAATTTGGTCAATTGCCGAGATTCTCCGGTTTCCGTCGAACCAACATATAGCTCAAAAGGCATAGTTGTCTGTTCATGGAGATAAGCAAAAGATTTTCCATCAGGACTGATACTGATATTTTTATTATAGCCGTCTTTTACCAGTGTCGTCATTTTCCCGGATTTCACATTCAGGCGTTTGATCCGGTAACGTCCTTCTTCATCAATTTTAAGCAGAATTGATTTGCCGTCGGGCGTCCATTGATACGAATCGATTCTGACGTCCTTATCCTTAGTGAGATTCTTAAATTTTCCGCGATTCATTTTCTTAATGAACAAATCCGGTTTGTCGGCTTCAAAACCTACCCGTTTCATCGATAAAAACGCCAGGTATTTGCCATCGGGCGAAAATTGTGGATCACTGTCGTTACCTTTAAAATTACGGTCTTTGCACTTTGTTGTGATAAGTTCGAGATCGCCACCCTTGATCGGTACACGCCAGACGTCATTATTCGTACTGGCAGCTACCATCTTCTCATGATTGCTGGTAAAAAGCAGGTACCTGGAATCCGGCGAAAATGTAAAACCACTGGATAAGGAAATCGGAGGAACATCATAATCGCCGGGAGTTACATCCCTGAACACACTACTTTCGACATTCAAAACAAACAGATGGGAGCGTTTATGGTCCCACCATTCGTTCCAGTGGCGATATAACAAATCTTCATAGACCCGGACTTTAACGGCGCTCTTTTCGATTTCTTCATCTCGCTTTTGAATGCAATCCTGATCGGTACAATCAGGATAAACCCGGCTGGCGAAGGCTATATATTTACCGTCAGGCGACCAGACAAACTTCTCCACTCCCGAATAATGAGTGGTCAATTGCTTCGGATCGGAATCATTAATTCCCTGTATCCAAATCTGGCTGGATGACAGAAAAGTTAGCCGACCGTCAGGAGACCATTGCGGTGACGAGCAGGATTTTTCTTGATTGGTGAATTGTCGTAATGTCTTGCCATCGGGTGAAATAATATAAATATCCGTATGACTATTGTTCTTTGCTTCGTTCATAGTCTTTACTGCAAATGCAATCCAGCTTCCATCGGGCGAAAATTGTGGGTCACTTAACCGTTTGCAAGACACAAGATCATCAAATGTCAACGCCCTTTTTTCTACAGCATTTCCCATCACAACTCCAATTATCATAATAATTACCAGCATCATCGTTTTAAATCTCATAGCAACTCTCCCTAAATCAATTATGTTGTTTATATTGAACCGATTGAATCAACTCTTTATAAATTTCCGAACCATCTTTCAGGGTTCGTTTTTGTGTTTCATAATCCACATGATACAATCCAAATCGTTTATCAAACCCTTCCGTCCACTCGAAATTGTCCATCAGCGACCAGTAAAAATAGCCTCTGACATCTACCCTGTCCAACAAGGCTTCGTACATAGCATTGATATGCTTAAGGATAAAATCTTTACGTAATCCGATATCCTCTGTCGCAATTCCGTTTTCGGTGATATAGATCGGAACACCAAAAGACCTGACCATCTGTAGCGATCTGTACAACCCCGCCGGATAAACTGCCCAATTCATATCGGTTTGCGGCAATTTTGGATTCGGATACATTCGCATCTTTAAATCCGATTTCCGATCCAGGCGACAGAGATATTGGGTGTAATAATTTAATCCTATCCAGTCCAGAGTATTCGAAAGCCCCGGAATATTATGGGAGAAATTCACTGCATTCCAAAGATTAAACTTAAACTGTTCCGTGATGAAAGCATCCAGAATAGATTGGTTAAACAATCGATGCTGGGTTTTAGCAACAATCCAATCAGGCAGCCACCACTTCCGGGCTGGATCAAAAAGCGGAATGCTTTTAACAATCCCGACTTTACAGAGAATGCCGTCACCGTCGGCGTCGCTCCGATCGATTTCGTGAAGAATATGATAAGCCCGGTGATGCGCCTGTAGAATATTTGCCAAAACCCTGGCAGCCAGACATAGATCCTTTTTACCGGGCGGGAATTTGCCAAACACCCAGCCCATCATTGCATACACCACCGGCTCGTTAAATGTCGCCCAGTAATCTACATACGGACCTAATGCCTCAGCCATTTTACCGGCAAAATCGGTATAATAACGAATCGCATCGGGATTCTCAAATCCGCCCCGTTCGTACAACCAGTCCGGGATCGTGAAATGATGAAGCGTCACAAAGGGAGTAACACCGGAATGCTGCAAATATTGACAAACCTCAACATAATGGTCAATGACACTTGTGTTCCACTTACCTGGTTGTGGACACACTTTACTCCACTCCACGGAAAAACGGTATGCGTTTGCTCCAATCTGCTTTAACAGATCAATATCTCCGCGGAATCGGTTCCAGTGATCTGCAGCTTTGCCGGATTGTTGTCCATTCTTTATTCGGGGACAGGCATTAAGATCATAGGAGCGTTCCCATATCGCCCAGTCGTTCCGGTCACATCCTCCTTCAACCTGATGCGCCGATGTAGCGGCG
>JAUVYH010000001.1 GCA_030603165.1 Fidelibacterota bacterium | reverse complement strand
GAAAAGAGTTTAAAGAAGGGTGTTTTGTCACATATGCGGATGCTGCAAAAAATGCCTAAGCGAGTGATGAATTACTTTGAGCATCCAAAGATTGCATACGCAGCATGAATTACACAATTAATACCCGCCGGTTTAATAACAGTGTCTCCCAGCCCGGAATAGTTCTGTGTAGGATGATATGGTCCAGAAGAATTTCCAAACCAGTTTTTTGTTGCATCTATTATATTGCTGTTATCAGCATTGTAAATTGCTATACCATTATTAAGGAAATTGTTATTGCTTATTATAGGGCTTCCTGATTCTATATATATCCCATCTCCTTCATTAAGAGTTAAATTATCTATTATTGAAGTTTCAGTAATATTTGGGGAACTTCCTTTACAATAAATTCCACCACCATTATCACTCGCAGAATTATTTATAATATCAACATCTGTTAATGTTGGACTGGAATATATACAATAAATTCCACCACCAACTTTATTTGAAGAATTATTTATAATTTTTACACTTGTTAATTCTATATCGGAACCATTGCAATAAATCCCACCGCCTCCATATTCATTTGCTGAATTATTTATTATATCTACATTTATTAATGTTGGACTGGAGTTACCACAGTAAATTCCACCGCCTCCATATTTTTTTGCCGAGTTATTTATTATCTCTACATCTGTTAATATTGGATTTGAAGAATTATAGCAAAAAATTCCACCGCCACATCCCTTTGCAGAATTTTGTGATATTATTACATTTGTTAGTGTTGGATGGGAATTATTACAATTAATTCCTCCGCCATCACCTTTTGCAGAATTTTGTGATATTATTACATTTTTCAGTATTGATCTCCTGGAATAATAAAAACAAATTCCAGGGCCATTATTATTTATTATCTCTACATCGTTTAATGTGGGGTTTGAATGATAACAATAAATCCCACCACAAGAACAATCATCATCAATCCAATTTTGTGATATAGTTACATTTGTTAATATTGGATTAGAATGATTACAATAAATTCCACCACCATGATCACTGCTACCGTTTATCGAATTTTGTGATATAGTTGTATTTGTTAATGTTGGATTTGAGTAATAACAATAAATTCCACCACCATCTTCATTTGAGGAATTATTTATTATCAATAAATCTGTTAATGTTGGATTTGAATAAGAACAAAAGATTCCACCGCCATAACCATTTGTCGAATTATTTATTATCTCTACATCTGTTAATATTGGATCAGAATAATTACAATAAATTCCACCTCCACCATTATTAATACTACTACCATTTGCAGAATTTTGTGATATTGTTACATCTGTTAATGTAAAATTAGAGCTATCGCAATAAATTCCACCCCCATCATCATTTGCCGAATTATCTCTAATATTAAGTCCATACAATATAGGGCTACTATTTTTAACAAATATACCGCCACCTTTTGAGATATTACCTCCCTTAGTTACTGTAAAACCCTTAATTATTGTAGTAGAATCAATCGAAGTAGAAATAGGGTTCATATAGATCACACTGCCGCTTTCTCTGCCATCAATAATGGTATTGCTACTATCACCGGCGCTTATCAACTTTATCCCATTCTTTTCCGGCCAGAATATATTTTCATAGTATGTACCTGGTTGTACAAGAACAGTATCACCTTCTGATGCGGCATTAAGTCCAGCCTGTATTGCTGAATAATCATCAGGAATATTTATTGTACTGGCATTTACCAAAAACGATGAGATAATTAAAACCAAAAACGTAATTACAACTTTTCTCATTTTTCACCTCCATATATTTTCTATCATTTAAATTACTTATAATAAAATAATTGCCTCAATTATTAATGGCGGATTTTTTGATTACTGAAAACAATTAAAATCTTTAAACCTCCATGATATTCAAAAAACCAACGATGATACCTATATGTTTTTATTTAATGTTTATAAGACAAAACATATTAATTGCTAAACAGATCTTACATACCCATCTTTACCACCAGTCACTTCTACAACATTGCTACCAGAATTTATATTAAAAATATTTAAATAAGTTTCTGAAAATTTTGCTTTTCCAGGAAGGTTGATAAATTTCCCGGTTTCAAACTTTTTTAAAAGTTTATAGCAAGCTTTACAAAAGTCGTTATAGAAGACCTCAATAACAAATACTCTTTTATCATTTTCTAATCTTAAGTGTTTGCTAAAGGGGCAACCATTTAGTGAATTTGACGTAAGTAATATATCACCTGATGGTCTAATCTGATGAACTATGTTACACCTAAGATTTTCATACAACCAAGTTAGATTATGTTTATAAAAAGAGTTTTTAAATAACTTTGATAAGGCTATTTGGAATCTAGTTCTACTCATATTATGATTATCGAAATCTAAAGTATCATAAAAATTGCCTAAATACTCTATTCCCTGACATATTAATATAAAGGCGAAATAGTGAAAACGTTGGTCTACAAGTGTACCAATTTGATTTATAAGAACATCCTTTATAAATTTTTCTACACTAATTTCTTTTACTTGACAACCCAACTTAATTATTTGGACAGTTCCGCTTCTTTTATTTATTTTATCAGTAAAATTCAATAATGATTTATCCATATATTTTTACTCTTTATTATTGATCAATTTAAATTAGTGTCTAAATAACGATTAAAGCATAATGTATTAGGAACAAGAACACGCATATTCTTTCCCTTCTCGAAATTGATCGAGTACGTCAATAATATCATATTCATCGAAAAGCTCTCCAGGTTACACACATGCTATGGGCTAGACAAATTTATTTATTATTCTTCATATAATGCTTATTCTCATAAAGTCCAAAAGTAGAAACAGTATCAATAAATTTTGCATGTTCTTCTTTTAATATTTGAGGGGGATTAAACTTATAGACTTTTCTATTATTTATGTCATAAATATAATAGTAGTCAAATAAGTCTTTTTCAAAAGTATATTTTAAGTTATTTATTTTAGCGATAAAGACTGAATACACCAGAAAGCCAAATATGACTACAACAGCAGATAAAATATCATCTTTATAATCCAACCTTATATAGTGATATGGCAAATATTTAACCTCTAATGGATTATAATTTTCAAAAAATGTATGACAGACCACATATCTATTCTGATCATGGATGTTTAATATCCATTCTGCTATCGGAGTAAATTCAGGTCTATAAATTTCCGGGAAAATAAATGCTGCTAAATGTTCAAATGCAATAATTGCAGGAATTCGAAAGGGAATAGGTTTATCCAATTCTGAAATTGTTATTTTTGATTTCATCGATTTATGATGTTTGATAAAATTTATGTTAGTACCGCTAATTGGTATTATAATACCTGTTGGTATGTTTTCGAAATCGTTAATATTGAAATCAATTTTACGTCCAGAAATTTTCTCAAATTTCTTAATTTTCTTCTCTAATACTGATTTTAGATCTGGATCCTCAACTAATAAACTTCCATCGGATAAATTTTTAGGAAAAAATCTTTGCCTTCCTTTGTTATCAAAATATGCGATTAATTTTTCAGATGGGAATTTATCTAAAATTACTTCTAATCTAGCATGCCTATAAGCTTCTTTTGCGGATGTAATATTTAATTGTTTTATAGCCGTAGCAATAAATATGTTTCGTTTTAATATTTTTACTATATTTCCCCCTAAAAACTTATTGTTGCATTTTGCACATACAAATGGAAATTTAATCCATCCACCAAGTACTTTTGGTATTATGTGTTCCTTAGTTATTTTATGGTCTAATCCATTTTTTAAATTCTTACCACAAAAAATACATAAGGTTTCTTGGAATGTCTCTTTAGTCATTTAAAATATATTGTCTAATATATGTTTATACTGCACATTTCCTTCATCCTAAGTTTTCTATATACAAAATTATGGACTCATTTTCACTACTTTTCATAATAATTTGATTGAAAAGCCCAAAATTGATTGCTCATCTGTTTGGATGGACTTCCCGACTGATTAAAACACATATATTTTCCGCTCTTTTCATTATTCCCAACAATACTATTGTCCGGCATCAAATTACTTTCTATTTTCTTTTAAAATATCATATAGATCTTGTTTCATCAATTCAGCAATTCTTTTACTTGGAGTTTTTTCAATTGCTTGAACTAATTCAAATGCGTTATCATGCCATTTTTCATTTATGTGCGGACATTTATATACATCGTGCAAATCTAATTTTTTCGAAAATGCATCCGCAAAACTTGAAGGATAAGGAATAGATTTTTCAACGACTGTTTTTTTTCCACAGATATTGCAGAAAAATGTTCTGCCTGAATTCGGCTTTTCGATGAAAAGATCATATCCCCTATGTCCCAAATCTACTCCAATCATTTTCAATCCTATTTGTTAAATGCTGTTTGAAATAAACAAAAGCCGGTTTGAAACTTTTTTAAAATCCTTCAATAATATACAGACTAAATGAAAAAATGTTTTAAATGAATCGAGGTTAAATATTAAATCATCCAACGAATTGTCTTTTTTGTACACAAGTTCATGAGCATGCATGATACTGTTTCTCAATTTATTTACTTCTTGATTTAATTTAATAATCTTATGTTTGCGCAATAATTGTATTAATTCAAGGAAATAGAATTTTTCAAAGTTAGGAAAATCAGATAGATTATTTTTTAAAAGACTAATTTCCTTTAGTCTTTCCTCGTAATGTTTATCCTTCATAGACTGCATTTCAAAATGTTTTAACATATCGTCATTTTTTAAATCGTTAACTATTAATAATTTTCTCAGCAGTCTCTCATACTCATTCAGCAGCGAATACAGATATACTCTTACATTTCCTTTATTGTAATCCGAAAAATGTACAATTCCGGTTAATCTGTTTTTGTCATAGACAAATAAAATATTTTGTTTTTCAAATCTGTTGGATAATATTGGATTGAATATATATTCTGACTGGGCGATAATGCGATCTTCACTTATTTTCTGTCTTTTAAAATTTTTAAATTTATCCTGCCTTAGGTAAAATTGATCCAGTTTTATAATTGATAGTAAACAATCGATATTTCTCTTAACACAAAACTCATAACATTGATTTTTAAATTCAGAATCATAATAAAGAATATCTTGGGTCATGATATTCTGAATGATAATTGGTTTGGTTGTAATCATAGATACCTTTTAAAAATTTTCTATAAGAAGGATTTTTCTTATTTGCAGTTTTGAATCTAATAAGTATAATATTTTTGCCGTTCTTTTCATCATTCCAGACTGCGCTTTTATTTCGCTTGAAGATACTCGACAATCCTTTTAAAGTCAAGAATTGTTTTATGCTGCGACAGAGACCGTCGGGGAATACACCTGTCAGGTTTATTAGATCCTTCCAACCCAGATAAGATTAACTGATTAAACCTGACAGGTGTAAGGTTATTCCAATGCATATTTCGCTATCTCCAGATAATTTATTTTTGCGTTTCGATGATCTTCTATAAACCGGTCTCTCCCTTTGAAAATATCAAACACGGTTTTGCGAGGCAATTTAGTTGGCTGGTTACCAAGCAGAGTTTTATAGGAACTCCAGCGATAATTTTCGAAAGATTGGGTTATTTGATGATGAACGGGATTCAAGTGAATATAGATGATAATCATTCTCAAATATTCTTCGGTATCAATGAGTTTTCGCTTGAATGGTCTTTCAAACAGACTGCCCGAGCGGTTCTCTTGTCGGTTGATGGATTTAGCGTAGCAGTTGAATAAATTAGAAAAAGCCTGGGTAATTAAGCTATTACACCTGTCAGGTTTATTAGATTCTTCCAACCCGGATAAGATTAAGCTATTACACCTGTCAGGTTTATTAGGTTCTTCCGACCCAGATAAGATTAACTGATTAAACCTGACAGGTGTTGGGCATCTGGCATTATTGCTATTAGGCTTACTACAAAAACTAAACTCGGGCATCTTCGCCTTTTTACTATTCGCTGTAATTTTACTTGAGATATTCAGTAATGTCAAGAATTAACTATTACTGACTATTATCGTATAGATGAAGATCCGTCGTCAACCAAGTTCTAAAAGACTTGGCTTACCCCGCTTTGCGGGATGAGTTAAGTCGTTAATAACCATCAGACATAACTCAAGCCTAATGATTTAAGTCCTGTCAATGTTGCAATCTCCCGATTTTATACTAAATTAATCGTAACTATTGAGATCACAAACAATGCGAAAAACCTGGATCAAAGCCTTTCAAATTATCAGCATTCTGATACTGTTATTCCTGACAATCAGTACATTTATCCCTCAAGTAAATGAATTCCCCCCCGGCGAATATCCCGGAGCCGCAAATAGTTTGATCCGTGTTTTGCATCTTGACCGATTTTACGGATCACCAATCAATATTGCGCTTTGGGGTTTGCTGTCATTGATCATTATCGGCGGTATTTTGTTTAAGGTATTCCGCACACCGATTCAGAAAGTCGTTCATCTTCTGCTGGCGCTGTGCTTTATCATTATCGCTGTTGAAAAAAGCAGCAATCGGCGCTTTAATATAACGATCAGTGAGGGCGAAGAAATTCTGTTTTCGGATTATACCGGCGCTATTTCGGAGAAACACAATGTCCGGGTAAAGTTAATTCGTTTCGAGATCCGGCATCATTCCGATCAGCGCACACCTAAAGCCTTTATCAGTCATCTACTGATCAACAACATGGACACAGTTAGACTGGCGGTAAATAAACCCTACGCCATCGACCGCTATCGCCTCTATCAAAGCGCCTACGATCAGAAATTCACCTTTGCAGTCAGTATCGACGATCAGATTCACAGCATGAGTTTTGGTGATTCGGTTTCGCTGACAAACGGTTACTTCGTCCTAGAGGATTTTAATCATCAGACCCGGCAATTCAACCTGCGCGTCAATGATAAATATTATCATATCAGTATGAAACAGCCACAACGGATTGATGCTCATAACATCATTATCAACCCCGGCGGAATGTACTACGACAGCATCATCGAAGTGGCGGAAGTCAGGGGCACGAAATTGTTGCTGTTTCTGGGCTTACTTTATATTGTAGCACTGTTTGGGGCGTTTTGGCGTCGCCGGTAAATCACTTTACTATTAAACACGTTTTAATTTTTAGCGTCTCAATTTTTCCCCGGTTTCAGTTTCCGCCCGGGCAACTAATTCGTCGGATATTTGTTGCTGTTTCCTAATCAATGCAGGCTCATCCAAATCTTTAATCCTGCCATCTTCCACAATAATCTTCCCATTCACAATCACCCAATCCACCGGACTCATGGCAACACAAAACAGGATTGCCGCCGCCGGATCGTGTTGAGCGCCGGAATATTCCAGCCTGTCCATTGAAATCAGAGTCAGGTCGGCGCATTTTCCCGGAGCGATTTGCCCGATATCATCCCGTCCCAACGCTTTTGCACCACCCACCGTCGCCATCCAGAGGACTTCTTCAGTACCGAGCCAGTATTCCGGTCCTCTTAACCTGGATAGCAGCAACGCATTTCTCATCTCCATCAACATATTGGATGAATCGTTGGACGCCGAACCATCGACGCCGATCCCAACCTTTATACCTGCATCGAGCATTTCCCTGATCCGGGCGATTCCAGAACCGAGCCGCATATTCGACGACGGACAGTGAGCCACACCAATCCCGGCGTCACCGCCCTGCCGGATTTCATCGTCATTGAGATAGATGGAATGGGCAAACCAGGCATTGGAACCGATCCAATCAAGCGACCTCATGAATTCAAACGGACGCATCTTAAATTTTTCCAGGCAGAAATTTACTTCATCGGCTGTTTCAGCGAGATGGGTGTGGATCTGCAACTTATTCTCACGGGCAATTCGGGCGGTTTCTTTCATTAACTCCGGTGTCACCGAAAAGGGCGAACAGGGCGCCAGTGAAATGCGGGTCATTGCTCCGAAGGAATCATCGTGATATTCATTGATCAACCGGTATGTATCTTCAACGATCTGCGCTTCGGTCTGGATGACATCGTCCGGGGGCAGTCCGCCGTCGGATTTACCCCTGGACATGGAACCGCGGGTCGGCTGAAAGCGAATTCCCAATTCCCGGGCGGCTTTGATCTCCCGGTCGATCAGCGTCGGTTCGGCTTTATTCGGAAAAAGATACAGATGATCGGAAGTAGTCGTGCAACCTGATTTCAAGAGTTCGGCTATTGCCAGTTTGGCGCTAATGTAAATTGCTTCGCCGCTGATTCCGCGCCAGATTTCATAGTTGGTGATTAGCCAGTCAAACAGTTCTGACTTTTGCGTCGCGAAAATATTGCGGGTCAGAGTCTGGTAAAAGTGATGATGTGTGTTCACGAAGCCCGGCAGCGCCACCATCCGGCTGGCGTCAATGATCCGGTCGGCAGCGCCGGAAAATTCCTCCGGTCCGGCAGAAATGATCTTATTATCTTCAATATAGATATGTCCGCCGGAAAAAGTGTTCAACACATCATTGGAATGAACATCGATATCCATTCGGCAGCAAAGGAGGGGGTTTTTTATGAGGATAGATCTGTCCATTATTTTTCTCAAAGGATTTTATTTTTGCAATACTCTTTCATTAAACTCTTCAATCAACGCATCGATCTTAGGCATCATGCTGTGAATCGATCCCCAATATTCACGGTGATCGTACCATTGGGCATTCAACTCATCTAATTCTTTTGCCTGCTGCTCGATCCAGGTGTAGTATTTCAGGTTGTGGATGCGTTTTTTCTCGTAGAAATCCAGTTCCAGAGCATATTCGACATTGATATTATTGAGAAGTTCATAATCCCGGACAGCATCATCGTGGGTATAACTCCCTTTTTCTTCATTAAGTTCGCGAATGCGGGAGCCGTAAAGTTCCATGGAATCGGTGAACACCGTCAGGACAATATCCTGTTCGGTCAGTTCATAATATTTGGCATATTTGATCGCCGCCACCATGTTTCCGATGGACGAAATACCGAGCAGATCAAGATTCTCGGCGATATTCTGATCAACGCCATGCTGTTCGAGATATTCTCGTCCAATCGGTTCGTTGAACAGGCGCATCAGGCGAATGGTATGCTCATCATCCACGGCGACTACCATGTCGGTGTTCCTGACATTATGAATCCAGGGTACATGTTTGTCTCCGATGCCTTCGATCCGGTGACCGCCAAAACCATTCAAAAGTAATGTCGGACATTGCAGCGCCTCGGCAACGGCGATTTTTGAAGTGGGGAACAGCTCCTTAAGAAAATCACCGCTTCCCAGGGTTCCCGCCGAACCGGAAGTCAGCACCACGCCGGAATAGCGGTCATTATCTCCCATGACCTCTTTCAATACTTCCGCCATCGCATTTCCCGTAACTTCATAATGCCAGAGATGATTTCCGAATTCATCGAACTGGTTGAAAATTACAATATCATCCCGTGTTTCCTTCAATTCCCAGCACTTGTCAAAAATCTCTTTCACATTGCTCTCGCAACCGGGCGTGGGAATGACTTCGCCGGCAACATTTGACAGCCATTCGAAGCGTTCCTTTGACATCTCTTCCGGCAGAATCGCGATGGATTCACAAGCCAGTAAAGCAGAATTATAAGCGCCCCCCCGACAATAATTTCCCGTCGATGGCCAGACCGCTTTCTGAACAACCGGATCAAATTGCCCTGTAACTAACCGGGGAACGAGGCAACCAAAAGTAGCGCCGACTTTATGTGATCCGGTCGGAAACCATTTTCCAACCAAAGCGATTATTTTTGCTTTAACGTCCGTTAATTCCGGCGGAAGAATCATATAATTAAGACCACCAAATCCTCCGCCTGTGGCGACCGGTTCATTCTTCCAGCTCACCCGGAACAGATTCCGGGAATGCACGTCCCAAAGCCCGATATCTTTTAATTCTTCTATTATTGAATCGGGAATTAACCCGGGGGTTTTCATCTGTTCAAAGGTGGGAATGATAATATTCCGTTCTTTACACCGTTTTACTGTGTTTGCCAGTTGCTTCTCATTTACTGTTAAGTCGATCATAGTTTCCTCTTTTTTAACTACTAATTACACTAATTACACTAATTTAATTTATTATTGCACTCTCATTAATATCTTTATGAATACATATACCCCTGTCTCTAATACTTCATCTTTAAAAAGCAGTTCCGTCGTCATTATAATTTATTTTCATTTTTAATTTTACTTCGTGTAATTGGTGTGTCAAAGACATCCGGTTTGAGAATCCGGCTACTGACGGACAGCTGACGGATAATTCGTGGTTCATTTATCTTAAAATCTTTTATCAATTCGTTGACTAATTCATTCCGGATCGAAATATACACTTCTTGTTTTAATTTCAAAACCCGTTTAAGTAGTTCGTAAAACCCCTTTTGTTTAACTATTTCTAATGGGCCAATTTCGTCAATAAATATCGGTACTGTTCCACCTTTAATAATTTCTGCAATGATTATATCGGCGATAGTGAAAGCATGACCGGAAAAAGAAAATATCCCAACCCGATACATTTCATCCCAATTACCAGGTATTGCATCGTTCTTCCGCGCGAAAGGCGTACTTTCACCAGTTGTTAACCGGACGAGATCATACCCCTGAAAATTATTCTTATCAAAAACTTTAACGCAGATAAATCCGTCGCCGCCTATTTTTTCATACAGCGAACGCATATAGCGGGTTTTACCCTGGTTGACATTTCCCGTAATTATATTTACCAAAATTCTGCTCTAATTTTTATCTCGCAAATACCCGCCGCTTTTGCCATACCTGACCGCCTGGATTTCAGCGATGACAGACAGCGCGATTTCATCCGGTGAACCGCCGCCGATATCCAGCCCGACCGGAATAAAACAATTTTCAAGGTTCGCATCCGGAACTTCAGCCTTGAGTTTATCCAACAGGATTTTCTGCTTACTCCGTGACGAAACCATCCCGACATATTTCGGACTCCAGCCGGATTTGTAAATGCGGTTCAGTACCAAACCATCGTATTTATGTTGATACGTTGCGATAACAAAGTAGGCGTTTACAGCGACATCATGATTCTCCAGTGCTGTTTCAAAACTGCCTGATATTTTTTCGTCGGCGCCGGATATTTTATCAAGAACTTCCTTGCGGTCGTCAACTACCGTCACGAAATAATCCAGATTTCTCAAGTGGTACACCAGCGCCTTACCCACGTGCCCGGCGCCAAAAATGTAGATGTGGTTCTTCGGAGCGAAATATTCAAAAAAAAGCGTTGCTGTTCCACCACAAAGCATCCCTGTCGGAGTGCCATCGCTTGCGGATTCGTTCATGGTGAACTCTTCGAGACAGTTTTCATGGGTCTTAAACATCGCCGTCGCTTTTTCAATCGCCAGTTTCTCAATCGTGCCGCCGCCGACTGTTCCCAAAATCGATCCGTCGGGATAGACCAGCATTCTGGCGCCGGAATCCGCCGGTCCCGAACCGGTTTTTTGCACGACCGTAACCAGAACGCCGGCGCCTTTTCCGTGACTGAGTTCTAAAATTTCGTTATAAATATTCTTCATCGATAATCCTCCCGGAAAAGGGTGGTAAATTCTCTTGGACTAAGTACCTGAATACTCTGAAATCCGGAAACTGCCAGCAAATGCTTATCGCCACTGACAATCATGTTACACTTTGCATTAACAGCGCATTCGAGGAATTTATCATCATCGGAATCGGCGCAAATATTACAGATTTCAACCAGTGTATCGATCAAAATTGCTCTCCGTTGGATCAAATTAAGAAAACTACTGATATCAATTCCAGGGTATTTTTTTGCCAATACCAAACCAACACGCTGATATTCTTCGAAAATTGCATCTGATATTAAAAGTTCAATTTGTCCATCCCTCCACAGTTTTAAAATTTCATGTGGCGGACCGCTAAAAAACATACCGGACATCAACACATTGGTATCAAGAACAATTTTCAATGAGCGTTCCTGACTTCCGAAATTGCTTCCTCAATATCTGTCTGTTTTAAGCCATATTGCACAGCTTGTTCTCTTGCCCGAAGAATTAATTTATCAAATTCGCTAATGGACGGCGATTCGATGGCTTTTAAAATAACTACATCGTCTTTACCTAACACGACAAATTGCACCCCGGACTTCAACCCCAATTGTTTGCGGATTTTCTCTGGAATAACGACCTGTCCTTTAGATGACATTTTAGTTGTTGAGATTGTTTTCATATTGCACCTTTTATCTTACCAGTAAGAATATACATCAGGATATTGACTCATGCAATAATCTTATAACCGGAAATGGAACTCTCTATCCTGTTTAATTCATAAATCTTGCCACTTCCGAATCCCTTCGGGGAAAGACATTAAGACTTAGTGAATGGAACAAGAGAAATAGTGGAAATATGGAAATATGGGCAATACAGGGAATACCTCTATATCCCGAACGCTTATAACTTATACCTTATACCTTATATCCCTATACCCTTGTAGTATCTTAGTGGCGATGAGTAATTTAGGCTATATAGCGATCAGCGAATTCCCAATCTCACATATAATAGCAATTAATACAACAGCCACCGGCTGCAAATATGACAGTTTCCGGAAATTGAATTGCAAAGCCAAAACGGCGGGTTTCTTTAAATACGTTCCGATGATCAATCCGCTGACAGCAGTAGATAAAACCAGGAAACCGGCCAGCCTGGGTAGCGGCATCAGGTACAACCCTTCGACAGGTTTAAAAATGAACTGCTGCGCCAACACCAAAATCACCATCCAGCTCAGGCTGATTACCGCCGCGCCGGCATAGTGTCTGTTCTCTTTATAAACCTTCACAAAAGCGAAGACGACCAGGGATTCGAGAATGATGGATATCGCAGGATTAATAGCGGTCATAGGCGTTCTTAAAGGAACAAACAGGTCGGTGAGTTTTATTGCCGCGGCGATGAGTGCCGTATAAAATATTGTGCGTTGGCTGCCGGTCATTTTAAACGCGTTGAACATAAAATAAAACCCGATCGGGAACATGAACATACCGGAAAAACCGTTAGGCAGAAAATGCAGCAGGTAACCTAACGTGGCTTCTGTAATTCCCCACAAACCGCCGTAAAATAGCACAATTCGTAATAACTTTTTACTATCGTCCATTTTATTTCTCCTTAGTTATTCTCTATTTCTAAGTCAATTTCATTAGAAAATTCTCCAACAGCCGCAAACTGACCTGCTTGCGATACTCTGCCGAAGATCGCGCATCGTCAATCGGTCGGATCAGCGGCGCAAACTTTTTCACTATTTCCGGAACAGCATTTTTGATCTCCGAAACCGGTTTTCCGATGATACTCGCTTCGATTTCCCGCGACCGGACAATCGTCGGCGCTACCGATCCAAATGCAATTCTGATGTCGGTAATTTTTTCACTTTCAATATCAGCCAATCCGGTGAACGAAGCTTTGGAAAGGCTCATGCCTTTGCGCGTGCCCACTTTTTTATAATAATTAGCACTGAACACTTTGTCGGGGATGATAATCTCGGTCAACAGTTCGTCCGATTTCAAAGTTGTTTTTCCCGGACCGGTGATAAATTTCCCCACTGGAATTTTTCGTTCGGCTTGGCTACTTTTCAGGACCAAAAACGCATCCGCCGCATATAAATAAGGCAGCGTATCACCGGCGGGCGAAGCATTGCAAATATTGCCGCCAATAGTTGCCAGATTTCTGGAGGGCGGGGAAGCCATTTGGCGAACCGCCATTTTTAAAGCTTCGGGAATTTTATCATTTTTGATTAATTCATTTAAAAGCACGCTGGCGCCGATGTGGATGTTTCCATTCCTGACAGAAATCTGCCGGAGTTCCCGCAAATGACCGATGAACAGCAGCGGTTTATTAAAATCCGGTTTCAGTCCGAACCCCCGGGCTTTTTGGATCATCAGGTCCGTTCCGCCGGCTATGGGAATAGATGGATGTTTTGCCATGAATTCCAGCGCCTCTTGAAGATCTGCTGGTCTGAATCCCTCTACCATAAGCCTTTTCCTCTCTCGGCAGCTAATTTGATTCCCTCGAAAATCATATTGTAGCCGGTGCAACGGCATAGATTTCCGGAAAGCGCCTCTTTAATTTCCTCTTCACTAGGCAGGGGATTCTCCCGTAAAAGCGATTCCGTTGACATCACGATTCCCGGCGTGCAGAATCCGCATTGCACGGAGCCGGCTTTTAGAAAAGATTCTTCAATGACTTTATATCTTTCCGTCTTTCGAAAACCTTCCATCGTCACAATATGACGACCTTCAATTAGACCGGCGGGAATCAGGCAGGAATTCACCGCTTTACCGTCCATCAGAACGACACAGGCGCCGCATTCGCCCTCGCCGCAGCCCTCTTTAACGCTGGTCAATTCAAAATCGTCCCGCAGAATATCCAGTAAGCGACTCGCCGGATCAACCTGAATTACCCGCTTTTTATCATTCAATATAAACTCAATCTTCATGTTTATCTATCTCCATGAGATATTCAGGCGTCAGCGGTATTGATTTAATTGGAATACCTAACGCATTGGAGACGGCTGCGGCTACTGCCGGTGGCGCACCCGCAGAAGGTAATTCACCGGCGCATTTAGCTCCGAAAGGACCGAATTCATAGGGGTTTTCGATAAATTTACACGCAATTTCCGGTACGTCCATGGATGTGGGGATTTTGTAATCCGTCAGGTTGTGCTGCGCCAGTTTGCCCTTTGATGAATTCATTACCTCAATGGTCGCCCAGCCGATGCTCTGGACAATGCCGCCCTGCATCTGCCCCCTGAGCATTTTTTCATCGATTGGAACGCCTACATCATACACCGCTGATATCTTTTTTACATTGATTTCATAGGTGAGCGAATCGATTTCCACTTCCGCCACATTGGCGCCCCACGAGTAAGTTGGGTAGGCGTCGCCTACGAATTTATCATCATCCCAACTAAGAAAATCAGGATGTTTATAGGTCTTAGAGATTTCGATTTCATTCGCCTCGTTCCAACAATCTTTCAACTCCAGGCTGGCTTGGCGTAGCAATCCACCGACGATCATGGTCGTTCGGGAAGCGACGGTGGGACCGGAATCGGGAATCAACCCGGTGTCAATGGTTTCGCAGATAACCTTTTCCATCGGCAGTGAAAGCGTATGAGCGACGATCTTTCTGAGACAGGTTTCAGCACCCTGACCCATTTCCACACTGGACACTTTCAGGATCACAGTATCACCGTTTTTCTTAAGGATAATTTTTCCCTTAATGGTCGCTTCGCCCTTCCCGGTGAAGCCGCAGCCGTGGAGGAACAGCGATACGCCGATACCTTTGAATTTTTTGCGCCGTTCAATTTTTCGGCGGTACCCGGACATTTTCTCAACCTTTTCTATGATTTCCAGGAGTTTCACTTCATCCCGAATCTTTCCGCCGGTACAGGTCGGATCGCCTCGTTTTATCAAATGATTAATTTTATATTTCAATGGATCGACGCCCAATTTTACAGCGATATTGTGCATGAGCATTTCCGTGCCGAAAATGGTCTGGGGTGCGCCGAATCCCCGGTAAGCGCCTGAAGGCACGTTATTGGTCATGAAATTTCTGCCCCGCACGCTGAGATGGGGAAAATTATACACCCCGGTTGCCGAAAACATTCCTCGTTGAAGCACCACCGGAGATAATTCCGAATAGGCGCCGGCGTCGAATATTATATCAATGTTCAGGACAATAACTTGGTTGCTTTTACCAAGACCTGCTTTATAATGAACAATTGACGGGTGGCGTTTGGTTGAGCAGATAATATCTTCATCCCGGTCGTAGATCATTTGAACGGGACGTTTCGTTTTTAACGAAGCCACTGCTACCTGGCAAGCCATTAATGATGGAAATTCCTCCTTGCCGCCGAATGCGCCGCCGGTGATTGATTGAATAATGCGGATACGGTCTGAATCCCATCCAAGAACGTCCTGAATGGCGCCTTTCACGTAAAACGGACATTGCATGGAGCCGTAAATAAACATCGTTTCGTCTTTATACTCGCCGGTAATTCCCTGGGGTTCCAGATAGACATGCTCCTGCAACCCGGTATGGTATTCGTCTTCGATAATCTTTACCGCATCGTGAAATGCTGCTTCCGGTTCACCCTTGGAATAACTGTATTCTGTAAAAACGGTTCCCTTTTCTTCCGCTTCCTCGATGCTGAAAACCGCTGATTCGTCTTTGTATTCGATTTTTATTTGGGAAACAATCTCATAAATCTTTTCCCGCTCGGGACCGACAACCAACAGAATCGGCTGCCCGATATAATTAACTTCGTCATCGGCAAAAATGGGATGGTCCGAAACCACCGTGCGCATCCGGTTTATGCCGGGAATGTCATTTTTATCGATGATATAATAGCCATCGGGGAGTGACGGTGTTTTTATTGATACTATTTTAGCCTTGGGTTTGTCGCTTCTTACCGTTTTTGCAAATAGCTGGTTTTCAAAATGTATATCGCCGATATATTTCGCAGCGCCGCTTATTTTAGCCGGCGCATCGACACGGGTAATGGGTTTGCTGATAGAATCTTTCACAGCATTTCCTCTTGAAAATAAACTTTGATTTTTTCATAATCTTCAGGACTGTCCACATCCAGACCGACGCCCGGATCATCGACATCCACTATTGTTGCTTCTTTACTATGAATAAAATCCCGTAAAATCGCTGTATCCGGCATCGCCAGGATTTCCGGAATGTGATGGCTGGCGAATAAGACCGGGTGACCCTTTTTGCCATTGAAGCGGGGGATGACGATATCGGCGTCAATGCTCAAAAGTTTTCGATAGGTTTCCGGTTTTACCAGCGGCTGATCGCCCGGAATGATGAAAAAGCGCTCTGCCTTTATCTCACGGATTCCCCTTTTTACAGACGTGAACATTCCCGCTTCGTAGTTTTTATTATAGCAGAATTCAACGTTTGGAATATCAGCGACAATTTTTTTGATTTTATCGTAATTGTAACCGCCAACCACTATTATGCGGTCACAAACTGAGGTCATTCCTTCTATACACTTTTCAAGTATCGTCTTATCGCCTATCGGCAATGTCATTTTGAATTGCCCGGCTCGTTCGGAAAATCCCGCCGCAAGAATAACGCCTTCCGTTCCGCTCACAGCTCCTCCAGAGAGGAGATGGCTTTTTTAGGAAATTCAACGCTTTTTATAGCAGAATCAATATCCTTCAAGCCGTTGCCCGTAGCCAGCAGTATGATTGTAGCGTCATTGGGGATTTTAGCCTTCATATTCAGAAATCCTGCGTAGGACGCCGCCGCCGCCGGTTCGGTGAACAGTCCGGCTTTTGAGGACAATTCTTTTTGGGCAATAAGTATTTCTTCGTCCGAAACCGTCACACATTTACCATTATATTGTTTGAGTTGCTTCAAAGCGTAATAGCCGTTGCGGGGAATGCCCACAGAAATCGAATCGGCAACCGTATGCGCGTCGATTTCGGTAAAGTCACCTTTTTTAAACGCTTTTGCAATAGCGTTGCTGCCTTCGGCTTGTACTGCTACAATCGTTGGAATTTTATCGAGAAATCCCAGCTTTTGAAAATCCCGGAACCCTTTATAAACGCCGCCAAGGATGACGCCGTCTCCGGTAGGAACAAAAACAAAATCCGGCGACCGTTTCAAGGTTTGATAGATTTCCAGGGAAACGGTCTTTTTCCCTTCAATTGTCAAGGGATTGTAAGCGGTGTTGCGGCTGAGAACATTTTTTGATTTTCTCGAAAATTCAAGGGAAAGATCAAAAGCCCTGTCATAATTTCCGGCAACCAAAATCACATTAGCGCCGTATTGCAGCGACTGAACCATTTTAGCCCTGGGCGCGGATTCAGGTAAGAAAATCGTAATATTTAATCCCGCGGCAGCGCCAACCCCCGCCATAGAGGAAGCGGCATTTCCGGTGGACGCCACGACAATTTCCCTGATTCCTTCTCTTTTCGCAAAAGCTGCCACAAGATAGGAAGCGCGGTCTTTTAAAGAGCCGGTCAAATTGTGAGTATCATCCTTGATATAGAGATTCGGAAAACCCAGTTCGTCGGCAATATTTGCCGGTATCCAAAGCGGTGTCCTGCCGACGGGAATTTTTGGAAAGTATTCTGCCTCAACCGGCAGCAGATCGGACGTCTTGGGTTGATGATGAAAGTGACCGTCAAAAATAACTTCCAGAATACCTCGCAGCGGTTTATCCGGTTCCTGCAGTTTGCTGCATACCGGACAGACCATTATATCCGCTGTGATATTGTATTCAAGACCACATTCGGAACATTGGTAGGTAAATTCGATCATTTGACTAAAAATCAACTTTCTTTTTTGTTATTTTGTTTGACAAACCAATCAGCGTAATTGTTTAACTGACCTGCTAAAAAATATGGTAAATTTAATAGTATAAAAGATTTTCCGGATAAAGTCTTTGTCTTTTCAATTTTCAATGACCCGGCGTAAAGACGAATAGCATAATTGTGGTCGGCAGCGTCGACGAATTGATGCAGCGACCGAAGTGTTCCGCTTTTCCCGGCTTTAATTTCAACCGGGATCAGTAAATTTTTATATTGAAGCAAATAATCCACTTCCGCATTGGACTGGCGCTTTTCCCTCACCCAAAAAGCCGGTTTTGAATCTGCACTATTATCTGTACCGATAATCTCTTGATAAGCAATGTGTTCCGCGAGAATTCCCTGATAGAAGGCATGTAGATCATTATACTGGTAAAAATATTTCTGCAATTGGACCTGAAAATTCAATAACCCCGTATCCAGATATTGTAAACGCGGTGATTTTCGATAATCGGGTATTAATGGCGGTTTAACAGATGTTGTGGGATATATAATCCGGATCAACATCGCCCGTTCGAGGCTCCGCATTGACTCCGCCATTTCCCGGTATCGATAATTTGACTGATGAAATCCCTCGAATTTGATTCGACGACCGGCTTCAAAAGGAACTGATTCAATTGCATAACGCAATATATGCGCAAATTGCTTCGTACGAGCATATTTACCGGCATCATTGATGTAAGCGGTTATCAAATCTTTATAGACCGACCCTAACGATACGATATCCTGTGTCTCGATATATTTACTCACAACTTCCGGCATTCCACCAACTAATGTATAGAGATGAAACAGTTTATATAATTTGAAATTCGCAAATTCCGGACAGGGTATCTGAAATAGATATTTCAGAGCCTGTTTTTCCCCAACTGCCTTTGTAAATTCATTAAATGTTAACGGATACATATACAAGTATGTTACTCTGCCTACCGGAAAACTTATCTTTTTATTTTCCAGCATTATTTCTAACAAACTACCGGCGGCAATGAAAAAATATTCCGGAGTATCTTCAAAAAAATAACGCAGCATTGTCACTGCTTCAGCCGAATTTTGGATTTCATCCAGAAAGATAAGTGTCCGACCTGCTGTGATATTTACCCCTTTGTCAATCGCAATTGCCTGAAGAACCTCTCTTGCCGGGAGTTTTCTTTTAAAAAACTCTGTATCAAAATCCTTTTCCAGATTTAAATAGATATATTGATCAAATTCCTTTGAAAATATATCAACCACAGTTGTTTTACCAACTTGACGGGCGCCTCGCAAAATCAGCGGTTTCCGGGGATTTGAAATTGCCCACTTACGCAAATCTTTTAGAATCGTTCGATCAATCATGTAAAAATATTTTTCGTCCTAAGTTTTCACTTCATCAGAATATACAGGATACATGTCGAATTGTAAAGGATATATTTTAATATTCCTGCATAATTGTCAGGGTTATTCAAGTATCATATTGCAGAATAGTCAGGGATATTTGTCAACAACCTAATCAAAGTCAGACCCAATTCTTTTATTAAAGACGTTTTCCCATAATCATAGCCATAATCGCCTAATCGGAAACCGCTACACATTGGCAGTTATAATGTCTCAACCGGCAGCAGGTCGGACATCTTGGGTTGATGATGAAAATAACCGTCAAAAGCAACTTCCAGAATACCTCGCAGCGGTTTATCCGGTTACTGTAATTTACTACATTCCGGACAAAGCATCAATTCGGCGGTAATGTCATATTCCCGGCCGCATTCGGAGCATTGGTAATTAAAATTCATAAACTTTTCTTACTAAAAATCATAAATCATCAATCTACAATCCTACAGTCGTCCCCCCATAATCATGGCCATGATCGCTTTATGAGCGTGCAGCCTGTTTTCCGCTTCATCAATAACGACCGAACTGGGTCCGTCAATCACTTCGTCAGTCACTTCCTGTCCTCTATCTGCCGGCAAACAGTGCATATAAATGCCATTCTTATTAATTAATCGCATTTCCTTCTCGGTAGTCTTCCAGTTTTTGCTGGCACTGTTCAATCTTTCTGCTTCATCATGGTTTTGCTCTTTAATGGTATTACCACTTTCATCTGTGTAATTGAAGCAGGGTACGGCACCCCAGGATTTAGGATAGACAATGTCCGCGCCCTTAAAGCCTTCTTCGAAGTCATTGGTTATCCGGAGTGAACCGTTTGTCTGCTCAGAAAATTGCTGACTTGCTTTAATGATTTCAGGATCCAAATCAAATCCTTTCGGATGAGCCAGCGTCACGTTCATACCCATTTTAGTCGCCGCCAGGATGACGCTTTGAGGCACGGCTCGCGGTTTTTCGATAGAACCGGAATATGCCCAGGACATTGTGAGGTTCACATCCTTAAACGTTCCAAATTTTTCTTTGATAGTAATGAGGTCCGCCAGAGCCTGGGTCGGATGGTATTTATCACATTCCATATTGATTATAGGAATGTCGGCATATTCGGCAAATTCTTTTATTAAAGCATTAGCAAATCCATATATCCAATAAGCCGGGGGACCGTACATGCGTATGGCGATGGCGTCCCCAACCCGGCTCAACATTCCGGCTACATCAGAAATTCTCTCGGTTTTATACGGAATATCAAAACCTTTTCTTGCCGGAGTATATGTCTTCCCTGGCTCCAGATCTACATAAATTCCACCCAACTGCTGAATTCCCGCCGCAAAAGTGCTGCGAGTTCTCAGCGATTGATTGAAAAACATAGAGAATAAAGTTTTGCCCTTTAGAATATTGCTTTGATCATCATTCATGGCATGACGGCGTTTCAAATAAAGCGCCATATCAATTAATGTTTCCCATTCCTCTTTGGTGTAATCCAATTCGGCGTCAATCCAGTCTCTTCCTAAAAATTTGTTTGTCTTCATGTGTTCTCCTACTATTTTATCATTTACTAACTCTAATCTGCTATTTATAATATTTTTTCATAAGATAGAATTTTTACGTTCTCTTAAAAGCAAAATTACTTACGGCTTCGTTCCTTTTTACTATTTAACAACAGTTGTTCCGGCTTCACCCTTGATGGTTTGTTTATATTTCGTAGTCAGCGAGATATAGGCTTTCTCACCGCCGTTTTCCATAAAATTAATAATGGCTTTGATTTTGGGTCCCATACTGCCGGGCGGGAAATGACCTTCTTTATAGTATCTTTTTAATTCTTCAACAGTAGCCAATCTCAGATTTTTTTCATCGGGCATTTGATAATTCAACTTTGCTCCGTCTTCTGCCGTAAAAATTGTCATTATTACCTCAATATCCTCGCCGCATTGTTTATATCTCTGTCTCAATAATGTTCCAATAAGCGCCGATGCAAGGTCTTTATCAATGACAGCTTCAACACCCATAAATATTTTCGGATTATTATTGTTTTTATAGTCGATGTTATAATTACACTTATAAACACCTTCTTTATTTGCTTCAACTTCTACTACCGGAATGCCGCCGCCGCCGACAGTAATAGGAATAATTCCCTTTTCTAATGCCGATTGAACCAGATCAAGTTCAACAACATCTATGGGTTGAGGAGAGGGTACAACTCTCCGCCATATATCATTTCCGTGTGAATCTTTTTTATAAAGTTTCACAATCCAGCCGGCTTTTTCTTTACGCTCGAAGGCTTCTTCTTTCGTAAATGCAGGTCCGATGAACTTGTTCGGGTCTTTAAAATTGGGATCGTTTTTATCAACGACTACTTGCGTTACAATAGTATCAACGCCTCTCTTGATATTCCTCGCTCTCAGCTCATTATTTAAAAGCTGTCCTATCATATAACCTATTGCGCCCTGGCTGTCAGCCCCACATATATCTAAAGGCAGCGGTGGTAAAATATCCAAAGAGTGTTCGGCTCTTAATAAAATATTTCCCACCTGCGGACCGTTGCCATGTATGATTATAAAAGAATCTTCCGGAAACTCCTCGATAATATTGGCTATTTCCTTACATGTATCCGCTGTCCTTTGCCACTGCATCGGTATATCGGCGCTTACAGAGTTCCCATCTTTATCTTTAATGTCAACCGGGGATATTTCATTCCCGCCTAACGCAAATATTCTTATTCTTTTAACTGTCATATTAATCTCCCTGAATCTTGCTAATGTTTTTAATATTCACCCATTGTCAACGCCATCACCGCTTTCTGAACATGCAGTCTGTTTTCGGCAACATCGTATATAATCGAATGAGGGCTTGACGCGACCTCATCCGTAACTTCATTGCCCCGGTCAACAGGCATCGGATGAATGTATAAAGCGTCATTTGTTAATCTCATTTTTTCCGCATCACATATCCATTCATTGAACTGTAATGCTTTTTCAATCTCCGGCTCTTTATGCAATTGACCATCCCTATAAGCCTGGGGACTCATCCAGTTTCTTGAATAGACAACATCGACGTCCTTATATCCCTCTTGCACGTCATTTGTGATATTAAATTCTTCTGAATTCTGTTCACAATTCTTTTTTGTCTGCTCGATTACTTGCGGATCCAAATCATAACCTTCAGGATGCGCAAGATTAATGGACATCCCATATCTCGAAGCCATTAGCAGGTATTCCTGAACCGAACACCACGACCGGGCAAGAGCGCCATGTCCCCATGTCAGTAACGTCTTTTTACCTTTAAGCTCGCCCAAATGCCCTTGAATTCCCATTATATCAGCCAGCCCCTGACATGGATGATATTTATCATGCGCCATGGACACGATTGGAATAGTTGAATACTGCGCATATTCCCGAATCAGGTCTTCGCCGGCGCCATAATGCGGAATTTTATCCTCGAGTATTCTGATGCCCAGACCACAGGCATATCTTGACATTACTTTGGCGGCGTCTTCAATTGTTTCTCCCGCTGATGTTGCCGTTTTAAGCCGCATGGATTTTGGCTCTAAAAACAGGGCGTGTCCGCCTAACTCGGTAGCCGCTATCTCAAAAGATTGCCGGGTCCTTACCGAGGGATTGTAGAAAAACATAAAGAAACTTTTATTCTCCAGTGATTTACATAACGGATGATGAAAGCGGTTTTCCTTCATTTCCTTTGCAAGCTTAAGAACAATATCCAGTTCTTCTTTTCCCCAATCCTGTGTTGTGATAAGGTGTTTACCTTTTAGTGATTTTGTGTAGTTCACTTTATATATCTCCTTTTCTTTTTTTTTCTCCACGGATTTTCACAGATACGCACAGATTATTATTTTGATTTATTTTCAAACAGGATAAAGTTCTAAACCTGCGAGCATTGCTCCCTTGATTGTACCATCAACTTCTTCTGCTCCCGGCATAAGGAAAATATCATCAGTATAAGTTTCCGATGAATATTTGAAGATCTCGAAATCCCAGTTTGTCATTTTGCCATTATATTTTAATCGGCACATAGGATCGATATCCCCGTATCTATTTATAAATAGATATAAATAATTCTTCTTAAATTTCGGGAAATAAAAAACATCTTTACTTGCAAATTTTTCTCTATTGAATTTTTCAATAATCTCTTTTATTTCAATTTTCACTGATTCTTTGATAATCATTTTTTTCCTTTCTTACACCATTAGAGAAATATTCTTCCAAGCCAGCTTTTACTTTTTCTTTTTTTTCTTCGTATAATTTTTTATTCATATTTCTTCTTTCTTTTCACACAAAAATTTCATTTTATCACTTTCCAATATCCGCCTTTAGCAGATCCTACTCTTTTTAATTTGCCCTCTTGCTTAAGTTTCTTAATATTCCATTCAATTCCTTTAACAGTCAAACTCGTTCTTTCAGCAAGTTCTCGAATGGTTACCTTAGAGTTCTCGTTAATAAGGTTTATTATTTCCCCCCTAGTTTTCACCCTAGTTTTAACCCCAGTTTTAACCCCAGTTTTTTGGGTAGTTTTTGGGGTAATACTCTCTAATTTCAAATATTCTTTACTTTGCTTGAATACAATATAAAAATGAGTGTTAGTATATTCTATTTCAGGATAGGGAGAATTTTCTTTCTGGCAGACATCCCTCATTCTTTTCACACCTGAACCCAGTTTCTCACCAAAATTTATACGAGAGAATAGATCAGCAATAAGGTGATTTCTTCTAAAAACAGTTTTACCCAGAATAAAGTTCTGTGGCTTGACCCAGATATTTTCTATTTGAATTCTATCCGGGAAAAATTTCAGTATATTATTATGTCCACGTTCAAAATAATCTTTATGCATAACAGAATTTATGACAGCTTCCCGAATTGCTTCAAATGGATATTCATATATATTTTCTCTTTGAGGTTTTCCAGTAATTCTATAGGCAACTTTTGTATATAATTTCACAAATCCCATTACTTGCTCAATGATCTCAAATAATGATCCTGTTATTTCTTTTCTATCAATTACATCAACTCCTTCTTTGTCCTTAAATAATACTACTGTAAACACAGACCAGGATATAATATTCTGAGGTTCTTTTGCAAATAGGAGAACACCTGCATTATTAAAATATAAATTTCCGTTTTGATGCTCTACCACTCCTAAACTTGTGAGAATTTTATCAATTGATAATGTTTTAGAAAGTCCTGCTAATTCCAAAAAGATATTTAGCCTATCTCTGTTAAAATCTTTGGGATATTTAAATTCTGTATTTATAAGTTCATCAAATCTTACTTTACCTTCAGATTTAAAGAAACTTAAGATTTCATTTCTTGTCATTTTTTGAGATGTTGCACCTATCCGTTTGTAAAATCCTGATGAACATTTATATGGTTTATCCTTACCTTCTCTTACTTCTACAATAAGAATGTTTTCAAAGGATTTAACGAAAAGTTTTATTTCTGGATCACAATTTCTTGAAATATTTTGGATTTCAGATTTTATTCTATTTGTTATTGTTATGCCTTTAACTTTTCCGTCATCAGTAACACCGATTAATACTTTACCTCCAGAAGAATTTGCAAATGCAACAAAATCTTTATCAACACCCGAAAGTCCTTCTTTGAATTCTGTGAAGTATCCTTCACCTTCTTGTAATATCAAAGATAGTTCTTTCTTATTCATCTTTTTTCCCCAATCTTCTTTCCAATTCAATCATTTGTCTTTCTCTGGTTAATTCTCTATCTAATTCCTAATTTTCAACTTTATTAAAACAGCAGTAATGGGTCCAACTCAATTCGTGACGCAGTGCGTTACATTTTGGAAATGTTAGATAAAACATTCTCATATTTCTTAAGTTTGACTCATCAAATCCTCTAGTGCAATCTTTCTTTCCATATTTGATATTAATCTACATTTTTTAAATCGTAGTGACATCTGGTGACAAGTGGTGACATTCCAGTGATATTTTAGATTTCTGTTTATTATCTGCCCACCTTTTCTCCGAACTTTCTCCGAACAAATTGTGAATACTCATTCGGTGTAAATATTTACTGGGTATTTACTGACCACTTTTTCTACCCACCATTTCTGCCTACCTTTTCTGACCAACATTTCTCCGAACTAAAACCATTCATTGTAATTTTTTCCGGGTAGTTTCTGGGTATTTACTGGGCATCGGAAACAATCTCCCAATATCCACCTTTTGCCGGACCGATTCTTTTAAGAAGACCTTTCTGTTTTAGTTTATTTATGTGTTTTTGGATAGCGGAAGGGTTTATATTTAATATTTCCGATAATTGCTTTCTTGATATTTTGTTATTTTGTTCAATTAAATTTAATATTTCTTCCTGTCGTTCAGTTAATTCTGACCACCCTTTCTGACCACCCTTTCTACCCACCTTATCACCGACCTTATCACCGACCTTTATACCCACCTTTTCTCCGAACTTATCACCGACTCTTTTATCTATTTTCTTATTCCAAAAAATAATCTTAAACTGCAACAATTCTTCTTTAAATTCTGGAACAATATTCTCACACTGTTTACAAGATTTAATAATATTAGAAAATCCTCGTCCCCACTGCTCGATAATCTTTAATTCGGAAAAGATTCTGCCGATTGTAATATTACGCAGTTTAGAGAAATCCATTTTTCCAATCACCTTCTCCTAATATCAATAAAAATTCTTTTTTATTTATCATATCTCTATGTTTTTTGCGTTCTCTGCGGTTTGTAAATTAATCAGGTTAAAATTACAAATCCTTTAATGCAAAAAAAATCACACTCATCTTCACGGCGTTTACCAGTGACGCTTCCTTTAAAATATCATCTTTAAATTTAATATCAATAATTGAAAAATCATCCCGATTTAATGTCGCGGTAATGGCTTCGGATTCGAAATAGTATTGATCTTCTTTTATTTCCAGGGAGTTTATCTCATTTTGCATTTTATATAGCAATTTACCCGATTTGAGATAATAGCCGCTTTCTGCATTTCGGAAGATTTTTTCAGTCAAAAACACCCTGGGTTTGTCTTTGTAAGGCGCGCCGCTGGTCGGGCAAAAGGTCGCACAATTGCCGCACTCGTTGCAAAATTCGTCGATATTTAACACCTGGTATGGCTGCTCGATCTTAAATATTCCATCATCCACTATTTTGATTTTGCCGTTATCATTGACAGCCTTTTGCAGCTTGACTTCAAAGGGCTCGACGGTGTAACCATAATTTGCCCGGTTGGGGCAGACGGTCACGCAAATATCGCAGACTTCATCACAGAAAAGACAACGCGACGCTTCCCGCTGCGCTTCTTCTTCAGTCAGCGTCAGATCGACCAAGCTAAAGTAATCCCGCTCCGCCAGCGGTGTTTCTTCCGATTTGATTCCATGTACGATTTGCGCTCTTTTTTCGTGATGCTGTTCCCGGGTTAGCTCTTTATTGGTTGATCTCAGAACCGTTCCATCAAGATCAATTCCCGCTTTTTGGATAATCGTCCCGGCGGTTTTACGTCCATCGGCAATGGCTTTAATTACCGTTGAAGCGCCCCGGAAAGCATCGCCGCCGATAAATATATTTTGGGGTTTGATTTCCCTGGTTTCCAGATCAGTGACTTCCAGTAGCTCCTGATCAATAAAATCAATATCCGCAGTTTGCCCGAATGCCGGTATGATCGTATCAGTCGCGATTTCAAACTCACTGCCATCGATTTTCACCGGTCGGGGACGACCAGATTCATCGACGCCGCCTAATTTCATCCGGTAACAAGCCAGTGACCTGACGCTACCGTTTACTGAATTGATTTTAGCGGGAGCAGCCAGTTCGATGAGTTCGATGCCTTCATCCAGCGCCGCCCGGATTTCATCCTGATCGGCGGGCATTTCTCTGCGTGTTCGGCGGTAAGCAATGGTTACGGAACCGTTTTTTCCAACAAATCGCTTAGCGGTTCTGGCGGCGTCAATGGCGGTATTTCCTCCGCCGAGAACGATGACCTTTTTTCCCAATTCAATGGATTCGCATCTTCGCACTGCCGATAAAAATTTTAAGGGGTCCAGCAAGCCCCGTTCGACATCGTCTCCTTCGATGGAAACTTTCATCGACTGTTGAGCGCCGACCGCAATATATATAAAGTCGGATTTGTCTTTAATTTTATTAAATGCCGATACATCGATTCGCGTTGACGTATGGATATTAACGCCGAGACGCCGGATACGGTTTATGTCATCGCTCAGAGCTTTTTCCGACAACCGGAATAAGGGTATAGCGTCCGCCAGCATCCCTCCGGGAAATTCTTTCGTCTCAAATATCTCTACATCAAAACCAGCTAAAGCAAGGAACCAGGCGCAAGATAATCCGGATGGTCCCGCGCCAATAATAGCGACTTTTTTACTAATCTTTTGTTTAGGAACAATGCTGTCCATTTTTACTGCATTCTCGGTGATAAAGCGCTTAATCTCGCGAATCAGCAGCGAATTGTCATAATTAATCCGGGTACATTTGCTTTGACAGGGGTGATCGCATACCATTCCCGTAACCGACGGAAATGGATTAGTGAGCATAATTGTATCAAAGGCATTGGAAAATTCACCTTTAGCCGTCCGGTACATGTATTCGGGAATATTTTGATTCGACGGACAGGTATTCACACAGGGAGCAACAATACAGTCAAATTCGGTTAATTCTCGCTGAGTTTTAATATCGGTAAAGACTGATTTATAGACCGGTTCGTTGACGACGTTGTCGGCGTATTCATTTAAGTTCGCCAGCACTCCGGCGGTAAGGTCCGTTTGCTTACTTTTCTTGACAATAAGATCCTGTAAATCGGTTGCTTGATAGCTGATAAAGGTTTTTTCGATTTCCTCCAGGTATTGCGGCAGCCGGGCATATCCACCGGGCTTCAATAAATCCGAGCAAACCGTCACCGGATATAAACCGCAAGTCAGGACATCAGCCACATTGAAGGCATTCACACCTCCGCAAAAGGATATGTGCAAATCTTTGATTTTATTAGTATTCTTTAATTTTCGCGCAACGTTGATGCTGATCGGATGCAGCGCTTTGCCGCTCATATACATGGATTCGTCACTGAAAATGTTTTTATGGTTGATTGCTTCCAGTGTATTAGTCAGTTTCACACCGAAGAAAACGCCCTGTTTTTGAGCGGATTGTTGCAATGATTGAATCACCTTTACGGCAGCGGGGTAGCTTATGTCATGTTCGAAAGCAATATCCGGTACGATAGTTTCGTAGCCCAATTTTTCCGTCAGTATTTTGTGAATTTTCTCTTTTCCCAGAAGCGTCGGATTTAATTTGATAAATGTATGCAGTTTCTTTTCTTCGATAAGATATTGCCCGATTTTTTCAATCTCCTCGGAAGGGCAGCCGTGCATCGTTGAGAGAGTAACGTTATTTGAAATACAGTCGGTAATTTCAATGTCATTTACGGCAGGATATAGTTCTTTTATTTCATCTATAAAAGCATCCTTTTCTTCGCGGCAATTCGTCATTTTAGCCAAAAACCACTGCACATTGTCTTTCAGAATTCCCGTCATATCATAGCCGACGCTCATGTTGAAAATCGTACCGATGTCGCCGATCCAGCCGAACTTGTGCCGCAAAAGATGGATGATGATCCAGGCTTTCAGATATTCATCGAAGGATTCTTCGATTTTGAGTTCCTGCGACCATTCGCAATTGTAGCCCTCGTCCTGAATATCAATACACGGTTTGGAAACCTCTATTTCGTCAAGTGTCTGAACGGTTTTCAATTCAATATACCGGGCGCCGCAGAGCCAGGCGGAAATGATGTTCTGCGCCAATTGGGTATGCGGACCCGCCGCAACGCCTAACGGAGTTTCCAGCATCTGATCAAACATAGATGTTCGATAAACATCTTTTTTATTTGGTGTAAAAAATTGACTTTGGTAAATCCCGAAAATGGAACCTTTTGCCCCTGATTTCAATATTTGGGAAAGAAGTTGTCGGATCGGGATAATTGAAAAATTTTCACTCATAGTATTTTTTATGTAGTTTCTGAGCCGCTTTTTTTACTTTTGCAATAATTTCTTCTTCGCCAATAGTTTGAATTTCCCCATCTTTATATAGGATTTTTCCATCGGAGATCGTCATATACATTTTTTGTCCTTCGACCCCAAAGATAAGATGATAAAACAGGTTATCAAGATTAATCCCCGTCACGGGGATATAATCTGTGACAGCCAGGTCGGCGTTTTTTCCGATCTCCAGCGCACCGGAATCAGGGAAAAACCGTTTCACAATGTTTCCGGAATATTGAAATAGAATATCCAGCGGCTGGCTAATCTTTCCATTGTGCCGAAGAAAATGTGAACGCATAGTGCCGAGTATATTGCCCGTCATGCCATCGGTGCCGAGGCAGTATTTTTCAATTTTAGACAGGTCCATTTCACCAACGTTATTATTGGCGTTGGATTCCGGGTTGGAAATGATAATCGGCTGAATTTCACGAATAATGTCATAATCCTTGGGCGATAGATGAATGCAATGGGCAAGCAGAGAGTTAGGCGATAAAAGTCCAAATTCATGCAGGCGATGCACCGGTCCGTCATAGCCGTGATCAACACAATACTGCATATCCGCCTTGTCTTCGCCGCAATGAATGTGAATGGGCAGGTCCGCCGGTTTCCGTTGTTTGATCAACGCTAACGTTTCTTCACTTAGTGTAAAATTGGCGTGCAATCCAAGCAAACCATGAACGTTTTTATCATCAATATGATCTTCCCGGAAAGTAATATTTTCGTCCAGTTGCTGAGGTATCGCTTTCTCGCCCATTCTATCGGAGATTTCATAACATAGCAATCCTTTAACGCCAATTTCCTTGAATGCCTTTTCAATTAGCCGAAGACTCCCGGAAATGTAATTCATGGAAGCGTGGTGATCAAATATGGTCGTCACACCGTATTTTACCGATTTAATAAGTCCGTAAAGAGCCGAATAATAGATAGATTCTTCATCAAGACTTTTGTCTAAATGCCACCAGAGATTTTCAAGAATTTGGGTAAAATTATCGGTTTCACCGATTGGAGAAATTCCAGTTGCCAAAGCCGAATAGAGGTGATGATGGGGATTGAGCAAACCGGGAAGAACCAGCCGACCCTGCAAATTAAAGAATTCCACGTTTTTACTTTTCAATTCATCGGTTTTGCCAATTTGCTTGATTATACCGTTTTCAATTTCTATAGCGCCGTCTTCAATCAGAAACGAAAAGCCGTCGGTTATGATTCCGTTTCCGATAATATATTTTTCAGCCATATAGTATATGTCCTATCTTGAATTCCGACAGGTCAAGATGTTGAAAAGTTCTTTTACCTGATAATGATATTTTACCATTCTTTAAGATCAAATCTTTCCCGTCCGTTTCATTTCGCGATAGACTTTTTCCGGGGTAAATGGCGCTTTATACAATCTGATACCAACTGCGTCATATATTGCATTGGCAATGGCAGGCATAGGACCGTTTATACCGATTTCACCCACCGATTTTGCGCCGAAGGGGCCAGTCTCTTCATGGGATTCCACAACAAAAGTCCTGAACTCCGGCAAATCCGCCGCTGTCCAGATTTTGTAATCCCGGAAACTTTTATTCAGCAAATTTCCACTGGAGGAAAATTTGTACTGCTCGGTCAGAGCGTAACAAATGCCGTTGACGGCTGCACCTTCAATCTGCCCTTCGGCAAGTTTGGGATTGATTGCTTGCCCACAATCAACCGCCGAAACAAATTTTATAATGCGAACTTTCCCGGTTTTCTTGTCCACTTCAGCTTCGGCAAACTGAGCAATAAAAGGCGGTGGTGATTGTTCTGCGACATGTGACGCATTAGCCTGGATTTGAAATTGATCTTTGGTATAAAGAGAATGGGCGGCTACTTCAGCAAGGCTAAGTTCTTTACTTTTCTTTTTATCAATGACCTTACCCTCTGCGAGATACAATTCGTTTTTACCGCTGTTCAGCATTTTTGCAGCTACACTAATAATCTGTTCTTTGATTTTCTCGGCGCATTTTTTCACGGCAGCGCCGGATATATAGGTTGTGGATGAAGCGTAAGCGCCGACGTCAAAAGGTGTTCTATCCGTATCGGACGAAAGCACAATTATTTTATCCAAACCAATCCCCAGAACTTCCGCCGCGATCTGAGCCAGGATAGTATCGGAACCGGTTCCAAGATCAGTAGCTCCTATATCCAGATTAAATGAGCCGTCGTCGTTCATTTTCATGGAAGCGCTGCCCATGTCGATCAGTGGAATCCCGGAGCCCTGCATGGAAACCGCAACGCCGACACCGCGAACCTTATCACCGTCGCTCAGGCGTTTATCCCGCTTCTCATACCAGCCGATTTCTTCAGCGCCAATGTCAATACATTCATCCAGTTTACAGGAATTGATAATCTGGGTGACGCCTTCCGTGCCTTCACCGAGAGCTTTAAAAACCTGTGAGGTTTCGCCTTCTCTAATATGGTTTTTCTTAATATAATCCAGAAGATCTATGTCCAGTTTGCGGGCGATGATATCCAGCTGCTGGTTAAGTGCAAAATATCCCTGAGTTGCGCCATAGCCGCGATACGCGCCGCCTACCGGCAAATTGGTATAGACCGACCTACCGATAAAATGAAGATTCTTTATTTTATTAAACAGCGGTAAAACTTTGGCGCCGTTATTGGACAGAACTGTAAGTGCATGAGTCCCATAGGCACCGGAATTAAGCAGGGCGTCCATTTCCAGGGAGGTGATTTCACCGTCATTCTTTACGCCAGTGCGCAACCTGATCCTGATAGGATGCCGGGTGCGGCTGGATTGAAAAACCTCTTTGCGGGAGAGTACGATTTTCGCTGGTCGTTTATGACGAATAGTGGCTAAAGCGACGACGGGTTCCAGAAAAACCTCCTGTTTACCGCCAAATCCTCCACCGATACGAGGCTTAATTACCCGGATTTTCGCAAGCGGGTATTCTAAAACTCTGGAGACGATTCGGCGTACATGAAAGGGCACTTGCGTTGTACAAACAATTACCAGCCGTCCCATTTCATCGAAAAACGATAGCGCTGCATGGGGTTCAATAGCGCAGTGAGAACCATAATGGGCATGATATGTTTCGTCAATAATAAAGTCAGCTTCCACTTCGCCGTTCTTCATATTTCCAAAACCGATTTCGACTTCCGCCGCCAGATTATGCTCGGGCTCGTATTTAACCGGGATGGGTGCATAGCGGTCTTTACCGTGGAGGATCGGCGCACCTTTCTGCATCGATTTTTCCGGGTCAAACAGGGGTTCGAGAATTTTATAGTCAACTTTTATTAATTTCGTGGCATCTGTGGCGATTGCCAGACTTTCAGCCGCGACAACGGCAACTCTGTCGCCGACATAGCGCACCTTTTTATCAAACAAAACCGTATCATAGGGTGACGGCTCCGGAAATCCCTGCCCCGCAGTTGTATGTAAAACCGGTTTGACATTTTGATAATGAAAAACATCAACCACACCGGTAATATTGCGAGCATTCCGATCGTCGATGTCCAGGATTTCAGCGTGTGCATAAGGCGAATACAAAAAGGCAAGATAGAGTGGGTTTTTGACTTCAAAATCCTCAACAAACCTGCTGCTGCCTGTCGCCAGGGACAGGGAATCAATTTTCTTTTCGGATTTACCGATGATCATATATTTATTCATAATTATTTAACTTCTTGAAGTGTTTCGAGTTTTTTTATCTCATTCCTGATCTCGTCTATTATATCCGTGTTGACAATTACCTTTTTTCCATTTGCTTTTGATGAAAATATGTAAAAGACTTTCCCGCCAAATTCTTTTTCGAATTTTCGGTGTGTTTTTTCTTGAAGTCCTTTTTCTTTAAATATTTGAGATAGTTGTATCCCCTGATTTACTGGTTTAATTTGAAGACCGATAAATTTGTCCTGAATTTTAATAAAAAAATCAACATTGTATAATCTGTTCCATCTGGTTAATGGTGTCTTTATTATTGCTCAAAGTAAAAAATTTGTCTTTGTATTTAAAATCGAATGATGTTGCCGGCTCAACCAAGCCCTCTTTAATAAGGTGAGCATTGATAAAAGTTTTATTCTTTAAATACAGATAGCATAAAAGATGGTTTGCATTATCATATTTCTGATTATCAAATTTTAAAAAAACCTTCTGCCCTTTTGTTTTATCAATTATAAACTTTATTGCTCGTCCATTTGTAGATTCTTTTTGTTTAACACCAATAAGGCGAACCACAAGGTCATTGTTTAATTTAATAAGTTCAGGACTGAGAACTTCTTTTACGGAGTAATATTCTTCTCTTTGAAAATTATGTTGATCTATTTTTGACCCAAATCTCATTTTCTTGGGATCGATTTTTTTATCAAGCTTTTGTAAATCAACAAATCTGTAAGGAAGATTATTAAGTTTTCTTTCTATGTCTAAATTGAAACTATCTTTCGGGAACTCATATTTTATTCCCGAAATATCTGTATAGTTAACGCCCAGTTTCTTTTTGGCTATCTCAATGAAGTCGGGATTAATTTCATAGCCGATCGAATTTCTATTTAAGTTTCTTGCAGCTAAAGATGTTGTTCCACTCCCCATAAAAGGGTCTAATACTGTCTCACCCTTAAAAGCGAACATTTTTATTAGTCTCTTTGGTAATTCTTCAGGAAACATGGCAATATGACCATCTTGCCTGGCTCCACCAAAAGTCCAATGGCCTGAAAAATATTCTTTCCATTCTTCTTTTGTAAGTTTCGATTGTTCCTTTATTTCCCTACTTACTTTAGGTGGTGAGCCTAACTTTTTAAACAATAAGATAAATTCATAATCAATAGAGATTATTCCGTTTCTTGGCGTAGGATAGCTTCCCATTAATGATGCACCACCTGTCGTGTTAGTGGTGGTCTGTTTTTGCCAAATGATAGCCCCCATATAATCAAATCCGATACTTTCACAAAATTTGATTATCTCAGTTCGAATTGGGATAACTTTATAACGTCCATAATAGACAGCGCGAGCAAATTGGTCTCCGATATTAATACATAAACGGCAACCATTATCGAGCACACGGTAACATTCCTTCCAAACCAAATTCAGGCTATTAATATACGTTTCGTAATCTTCATGATATCCTATTTGGTTTTCTGTTCCGTAGTCTTTCAGCTGCCAATACGGTGGGGATGTTACTACCAATTGTACCGACTTATCAGAGACAAGATTCATCTGTCGACTGTCACCGTTTATTATTTTATGCATTTTCTTCAATATACAAGTCCTGTTTACGCAAAGTTAATCATAATCTAACTAATAATAATCGGGCATGGTTTACATTTATCTCCGCTTAAAATTTGTTTGGAGTGGTGGAGTACTGGAGTAAAGGAGTAATGTAAAGACTATTGTAAACAATACTCCAAAACTCCAATACTCCACGTTTCAACACTCCATCACTCCAATTCTCTATTCTTCATCCGTTCGGCAGCCAGCTGAACCGCTTCGATAATCTTTACATAACCGGTGCAGCGGCAGAGATTGCCGTCCAGTGCGTTTTTTATTTCTTCTTCCGTAGGATTCGGATTATCCCGCAATAAAGCATAGGTCGCAATAATCATTCCCGGTGTGCAAAAACCGCATTGCACGGCTCCGGTCTCAACAAAAGCGCGTTGAATGATATGCGGAGAATGCAAGTCGCCAATTCCTTTCACCGTTTTGATATTTTTATCGATGGCGGATGCCGTGAGCACCTGGCAGGAATTTACGGGTTTATCATCAAGCAAAATTAAACAGGCGCCGCATTCGCCTTCCTGGCAGCCGTTTTTCACCTCGGTATATCCGTTTTCTCGCAATGTAAAAAGCAGTCTTTCGTCAGGTGTAAAGGTAAATTTTATATTTTTCCCGTTAACAGTAAATACGCTTTCCATTAATGTCCTCTCAATAGCTGTTCGATTCCTCTGCCCAGCTCCACACCGGCTAAATAACTTGAATACTCCGGATCGTCTATTCTTTTACCGGCGAATTTAACTTCAACCAATTTTTCAATTTCTTCGATATTGATTTTTCCAACATCCCGGTTTTTCAGATATTCTTCAATAGTTGTGAGACGGCTATACTTTTTTACAGTTCCGACAATAATAACCCGGCTGTTTTCGATTTTATTCATGCTTTGTTTCAACAGGATTGTGATATTGAAAGCCGGATAGTCGCTTTTAGTCCGAATGTCACGGTAATGGTAAGAGCGCAAATTCGACAAGTTGAATTTGACCGCAGTTATCAGCGATTTTTCCCGCAAGGTTTTGTTCGTCACATAATCGGTCACTGAAAATTCACCGCTGTTCTTGCCGACCAACACCAACTTTGCTTCCAGCGCCAGCAGTGCGCCCATAAGATCCGACCAGGGTGGAAAAAAGGCGATGCTGCCGCCGATTGTTATCCTGTTTCTGAGGGGCGTATTGGCGGAATTGCGCAAGGATTTCACCAGAATATGTTCCGGGTTAATCGCCATTAATGCGGAGACAACTTCGGCATAAGTACTCATACTGCCGATTTCAACGGAACCATTTTCAATTTTAGAATAATGTAATGGCAGGCGGGAAAGATCAATGAGCCCGCCAATTCCGGTGAAACCTCTTGGCAACAGACCTGTTCCGCCTGCATGAGGAAGAATTTTACCTTGCTGCACTAAATCGACAGCTTCGGCAATGGATTTGGGAAAATACCAGTTTAAATCTTTCATAATGAGCAAATTTCCATTCTATTTGCTTAAATGTCAAGGAATCAAACTGCTGAGATTGTATATATGTTGTGAAAGATTCAATAGAGGAAAAACTAAAGTTCCCCCGAAATTGGAAATCCCTTATAGCGCAATATTTTATATTTAAAGATGATAAAACACATTGACAAGTGGAATAGTAATTTAGGAAAGTTGAGCTGGAAAAAGCCTTGTTTCATGGATATTCCAATCGACCTCCCCTTTCCGAGGGCAGGCAGGAGGGATATAAGGATATAAGGGGTATAAGATTTCATTTGGTAGATTTTATCTGGTTTCTGATATATTAGAAATCTCATCAATATTTCCCCTATTTCCCTTATTCCCTTATTTCCTCTATTAACCAAGGTACAGCGCTTAAATTTTGGGGTAACTTCAGAGGAAAAAATCATCAAAGGTATTCCATTGGTAAAAAGCGGCAGTGTTTATAAATTGATTGGCACCCTCTGGAAATCGGTAATAGTGTTATCGTAACTAATTGATAAATACGGTAGTTATTTGAAGAAATGATTTAATAATAACGCCTCCATTTGTTAAATTATGGTTGTTAAAGAATCATAAAAAAGGAGGCGTTACTATGACAAAATTACACACACAGAAGTTACAGACAAAATTCAACTATTACCTTAAAAAATTATCTGTGAATATCACAAAGCCGGAAAGCCGATTCGTACATGAAACAGTATTAGGAATACTAAAAGGGCAATCGGTTACAATGAACCAGATAGCAATTCATATTCAGGATAGCATTCGACTAAAGAAAACGCTTGAGAGGTTTCGGCGTCACTTTCAAAAGATAGGATTTTGGAGAAAATTGATTGAGTCTCATATTCAGTCGGTTAGCTCCAAAATTAATAAGAGTGATTATGCAATATTAGATTTATCTGATATTCAGAAGAAATATTCAAGAATGATGGAAGGGCTGGCAAGAGTACACGATGGGAGCACCGATTCTATCGGAATAGGCTACCGGCTCATGAATATAATAGGAATAAACCACGCCGGAGAACAAATCACACCGCTCTATAACAAGTTGTACAGCTTTAATGAGGGGACACAAAGTGAGAATAGTGAAATACTGGAGGGAATCTTTACTGTAATAAAGCATGTCGGCAAACAACTTACCTGGGTTATTGACAGAGGTGGAGATAGAACAAAATTGATTGTTCCATTATTAAGAAAGCGTTTAAACTTTATCATCCGATCATTAGGAAAACGTAATTTGATATATCGGGGAAAAGTCAGAAGTATGAAATGGATTAGTAGAAAAGTAAATCTCCAATATCGATTAGAGACGCAGAAAATAAAGAAGAACGAATCAGGAAGGAAATTTATTATGCCGGCGCTGTTCCTGTCCTGTTTATCAATGAGTACACCGGATTACCTTTCCCAAATGAATTGTGGCTGGTTGTTTTAAAGGGAGAAGGCAAAGGATATAGTTGGTATATTGTGTCCACCGATAAAAAAACAGAAAGAGATGTTGTAGAAGAATCCTTTCGGGGATATGGTTATCGCTGGAAAATCGAAGAATATCATCGACATATCAAGAATCAATTCCATCTTGAAGATATTCAGTTAAGAAAATTTGAGGGCTTGAGAACGATGTTATCAATTTTAACTATTGTTATGTATTTAATATACACCGAGATAAGTTCGCTCCATAATCAATTGTTGCTATGCAGTCCCATCAAAACTATAGAAAAGTATAGACTGCATGAGATATTAGGATTCATCTACTATAAAATAGGTCTGATAGTCAAAATGCTTTTGGCTACCGTAACGGCGAAAATATTCTTACCTGACAAAAAGACATGCTACATTAACAAGCACCAACTCGCTATTACACTAGAATTCTAAAAAACGGGGGTGGTCAATTCCAGCAATAAAACACTTGACAATTACATTCTATTTAATGTAAACTAACTATGTGTACGTACACATAGTGAAGATTAATTTTAAGATTACAGTTTTTTTATAGTTTTCATTGTATAAAAACTTGCATAATAGAAAATTATCTACACCGGATATGGGGAGAATAAGTAGAAATGATTTACTTAGAATTGAAAGAATTGGTTAAATGATGTCGCGTACCAGTGCAGGCAGATACGGAAACCGGATCGGCAAAGGAAAATTCAGCATAGACGTAAAGGAACATCATCTTATCATCAATGACGGTGAAAACCATCCGTGTGAAGGGACAAAAGTTTTTTTCAAAACGGTCTGATTGGCTGAACAACTGAATGATAGTTCGGTTTGCTAAATAAACCAGACTTTCCTTCGGTAGTTTTAAAACCGGATGAAGAGTATAAGAAAACAAGGATTTACCAGTTTTCACGGAGATAAGGAAATAATTTTTACCAATAGAGGGATAGAATAATGACGACACTTCAACCATTAGACTGGATTATTGTTGTAGGCTATTTTGTTATCATTCTCGGGCTTGCCTGGTGGGTAATAAAGCAAAAACAAAACACATCAACCGATTATTTTCTGGCAGGGAGACATTTGGGATGGTTCATTGTAGGTGCTTCCATTTTTGCTTCAAACATTGGCTCTGAGCACTTGGTCGGTTTAGCAGGTTCCGGAGCAACAGACGGTGTTGCCATGGCGCACTATGAACTGCATGCCTGGTGTCTGCTCGTGCTTGGATGGGTAATGGTTCCGTTTTATATGCGCTCAAAGGTATTTACGATGCCGGAATTTCTGGAAAGACGCTTTTCACCTTCCGCCCGAACAATACTCTCGGCTATTTCCCTTGTTGCTTATGTGTTGACAAAAATTGCCGTAGGTATTTTTGCCGGTGGAATCGTCTTCAGTGTACTTCTGCCCGATATGAGTCTGTGGGGATTAGACAGTTTCTGGCTCGGTTCAATTCTGGTGATTGTGTTAACCGGTTTGTATACCATTCTTGGCGGTTTGCGTGCTGTTGTTTACACCGAAGCGCTGCAGACAATCATCTTAATATTCGGTTCAATTCTTGTTACCATTTTTGGTCTTCATGCTTTAGGCGGCTGGAGCGCACTACGTGAAATCGTCGGTTCTGAAATGTTCAATTTGTGGAAACCTCTGACACCCGCTGGAATTGAAAGTACCTGGGCTCCGGTACTTGAAACCAGCAGGATGGCCTGGTACTTCAACGATAATTATCCATGGCTGGGTATGCTCTTCTGCGCTCCTATTATAGGTTTGTGGTATTGGACGACCGACCAGTATATCGTTCAGAGAGCATTAGGAGCTCTGAACGAAAAAGAAGCCCGGCGTGGTTCGATTGCCGCCGGATTTCTGAAGTTATTGCCCGTATTTATTTTCATCATTCCCGGTATGATTACATTCGCACTGGCAAGCAGCGGAATATCACCGGAAATTCAGCAACAATTAATCGGCCCGGATGGGGAACTAATCAGAGAAAATGCACAACGTGCTTTTCCTTTATTAGTTGCATACATTCTTCCCATCGGTGTTAGAGGAATTGTAGTTGCCGGTTTACTCGCAGCATTAATGAGCTCACTTGCCGGTGTTTTCAATGCTTCATCAACCCTATTCACAATGGACTTTTATTCACGCTTCAAACCCGAAGCATCTCAGCAGAAACTTGTATGGATCGGTCGGGTTGCCACAGCAGTTATGGTTTTAATCGGTTTAATTTGGATACCGGTAATCAAGGGCAGTAAAGGTCTGTACGATTATCTGCAAGGCGTACAGTCTTACTTGGCTCCGCCGATATTTGTGGTATTCTTTTTAGGCGTATTTTGGAAACGCTTGAATGCAAAAGGATGTATATCTGCTTTATTAACCGGTTTTGCACTCGGTATCTTCAGGTTGGCAGTGGATACTCCGGTAAAACTTTTTAATAACTTTGAATATACTCACGGTTCATTCCTTTGGATCATAAACAATATATTTTTCCAGTATTACAGTTTAGTCATTTTTATTGTATCGGTAGTAGTCATGATTGTTGTCAGTTATATGACTGAAGCTCCTTCATACGAAAAAATAAGCGGTTTAACTTTCGGTACAGTAACAGATACGCATCGTAAAGAATCGCGGGCAAGTTGGTCTGTTGGGGATGTTGTTACATCAGTGTCATTGGTGGCAATCATTGTTCTGATATACCTCTCTTTTACCGGCTGATGAATTTTAATAATAAACCAGCGAAAGGATAAAGATGAATAAAATCGCAATTGGATTGGATTTCGGAACTAATTCCTGCCGGTCGCTTATCGTCGATATATCGAATGGAAGAGAACTTGCCGGTTCTGTCTATAATTATCCATCGGGTGAAGCAGGCGTCATCATTGATCCGGCAAACCCTAATCTGGCAAGACAGAATCCTGCTGATTACATACAAGGTATTGAAGTAACGATAAAAGAGGGAATTAAAATAGCCTCGGAGAATGAGCCGGACTTTTCTCCCAAAAACATAATCGGTATTGGTGTCGATACAACCGGCAGTAGCCCCTTACCGGTCGATAAAGATGGATGTCCCTTATGTTTCCATAAAAAGTTTAGTGCCAATCCATCCGCAATGGTTTGGCTGTGGAAGGATCATACCGGTTACGAAGAAGCACAGAAAATCACCGGACTTGCAAGTAAAATTCGTCCGCAATACCTGGCTAAAATTGGCGGAGTGTACTCATCAGAATGGTTCTGGAGTAAACTTTGGCATCTGCAAAAAGAAGACTCTGAAGTTTTTAACGAGACTTACAGTTTTGTTGAAATCTGTGATTGGATTCCTGCCATATTAACCGGTGAAATGAACCCTCGCCAAATAAAACGGAGTATATGCGCCGCGGGACATAAGGCAATGTTCAATGATAAGTGGGGCGGTTTACCTGATGAGGTTTTTCTAAAAGAGCTGTCCCCCAAACTCGCCGAGATGCATCAGCGATTATACAGTAACGCCTATCCGGCTGAAGAAAAAATAGGAACCCTCTCCGATAAGTGGGCGTCAAAATTGGGACTTTCAACGAATGTTGCTATCGCTGTAGGAGCCTTCGATGCACACATGGGCGCAGTCGGCGCCGGTATTTCAATGGGCACGCTTGTAAAAATCCTCGGAACCAGTACATGCGATATTATGATCTGGCCAAATGATTCAAAATTAGAAGATATTCCCGGTGTTTGCGGAATTGTGGACGGATCTGTAATGGGTGGATTTTTTGGAATCGAAGCGGGACAGTCCGCTGTCGGCGACATCTTTTTGTGGTTTGTAAATAATTTGGTTCCAGAATCCTATGGAAAAACCAATGAAGATAAATTTAAGAATCTGGAGATCGAAGCAGCAAAACTAAAACCCGGTGAGAGCGGCTTGCTTGCACTGGATTGGAATAACGGCAACAGAACCATCCTGGTGGATGTCAGGCTTACCGGTTTACTGCTCGGTCAGACTCTGCATACTCAAGCGCATGAAATATACCGCACTCTGGTAGAGGCAACTGCATTCGGTGCACTTGCAATTATAGACAGAATCGAGAATAATGGAGTACCCGTTCGCGAGGTAATGAATTGCGGCGGGTTGGCAGCGAAGAATCCTTTACTAATGCAGATTTATGCCGATATCACCGGGCGCCCTATGAAAGTATCAAGGAGTGAACAGACCCCCGCGTTGGGCGCAGCGATATTTGCTGCTGTTGCAGCAGGTAAGGATGTTAGTGGATTTTCCGGTATTGCGGATGCGCAGAAAGCTATGACCGGCTCAGATATAGTTTATCAACCGATTGCAGAAAACCATAAAGTTTATAAAGAGTTATATCATTTATATAAACAATTGCACGATGGATTCGGTACCGCAGGATGGTCGGGTAATATGTATAATATTATGAAAACTCTGTTAAATATCCGAGACAGGGTTCGAAAGGATAAATAATGTTAGAAGCTCTGAAAACCGAAGTATTTAAAGCCAATCTTGAACTGGTCAAATACGGACTGGTTACATTAACCTGGGGTAATGTCAGTGGAATTAACCGCGCCGAAGGTCTGATCGTCATTAAGCCCAGCGGTATCGATTACGAGAAAATGACAGTCAATGATATGGTTACAGTCGATATTGATGGTAAACTGGTGGAGGGTAAATGGCGTCCATCGTCAGATACTCCTACTCATTTAACTTTATATGAAAAATTTACAAAAATCGGCGGTATAGCGCATAGTCATAGCGAATATGCAACTGCCTTTGCACAGGCGTGCAGGGAAATTCCCTGTTATGGTACAACCCACGCAGACCATTTTGATGGTCGCATTCCGGTAACACGATTTTTGACTGAAGAAGAAACAATCAAAAATTACGAGCACTATACGGGTCAGGTTATTATTGAACGATTCGCCAATTTAATTCCCAACGACATGCCCGGAGTGCTTGTTGCCGGACATGCTCCTTTTACCTGGGGCAAAGATCCCCGGGATTCGGTAAAAAACAGTCTTGTCCTTGAACGGGTTGCTAAAATGGCGCTAAACAGTCTGTTGCTAAATAAAGATATTGAGGAAATACCAAAATACATTCTGAAAAAGCACTACTCAAGGAAACACGGACCCGATGCCTATTACGGTCAAAAGTAATCTTTTAAACTTTTGTTCCATTTGTAAAATAAAAATCTTTTTAATATGAGGAATAAAAAATTGAAAAAATTAAAAAATTATGAAGTATGGTTCATTACCGGCAGTCAGCATTTATACGGTGAAAAGACTTTATTAGAGGTAGCAGAACATTCCAAAGAAATTGCCAAAGGTCTATCCAAATCTCCGAATATTCCAATAAAGGTTGTGTTTAAACCGGTACTCACGACACCCGATTCCATCTATGATTTGATGCTTGAGGCAAACAATTCGAAAACATGCATTGGTCTTATCACCTGGATGCATACTTTCTCGCCGGCTAAAATGTGGATTGCCGGATTAAAGGTGCTTCAAAAACCCTTTGTTCATCTGCACACCCAATATAACCGGGATATACCCTGGTCGAAGATCGATATGGATTTTATGAACCTGAATCAGTCAGCCCACGGCGGACGGGAGTTCGGATTCATTTGTACCAGAATGAAAAAATCCCGGAAAGTCATCGTCGGATATTGGAAAGATGAGAAAGTTCAAAATAAATTGGCGATTTGGATGCGAGCCGCCTTTGCCTGGCAGGACGCCCAAGGCGGCAAAATTGCACGATTTGGCGATAACATGCGCGAAGTAGCCGTTACCGAAGGCGACAAAGTCGAAGCGCAACTACGATTGGGTTATTCGGTAAACGGGTTCGGTGTCGGTGATTTGGTAAAATATGTAACCACCATAACCGACAAAGAAATAGATACTCTGATTAGTGAATATCAAGATAGATATATTATTGCGGCTGAGGCTGCCATCGGCGGCAGTAAACATTCCGATTTGCGTGAAGCGGCACGGATTGAACTCGGGATAAGGCAATTTCTTGAGGATGGAAACTTTACCGGATTCACGACGACATTCGAGGACTTGCATGGATTAAAACAGCTGCCCGGATTAGCCGTCCAGCGATTGATGGCGGACGGTTACGGATTTGGAGCTGAAGGCGACTGGAAAACAGCGGCTTTGGTGCGAGCAATGAAAATAATGTCGGTTGGCTTAAATGGCGGCGCTTCTTTTATGGAAGATTATACATATCATCTGGATCCGTCAGGTATGAAAGTGCTCGGCGCACACATGCTTGAAGTATGCGAATCCATCACAGCCGGCAAACCCGGATTAGAAGTCCATCCGTTATCAATCGGCGGAAAAGACGACCCGCCGCGCCTGGTATTTAATGTTCCTGCCGGACCGGCTTTGAACGTATCGCTGATCGATCTGGGAAATCGCTTCAGAATGATCCTCAATGAAGTTGACGTCGTTTTACCGGATGAAGAGTTACCGAAATTACCGGTAGCACGGGCAGTCTGGATTCCTAAACCCGATCTTGAAATCGCCGCAGAAAGCTGGATATTGGCAGGCGGAGCGCATCATTCCGGATTTAGTCAGGCGTTAACTGCCGAATATATTGAGGACTTCGCTGAAATCGCAGGCATTGAATTGCTTCAAATTGACGATTCAACCAAAATGTCCGAATTCAAGAAAGAAATCCGCTGGAATACTGTCAGCTATTCTTAGTCTCTTAATTCCCAAATTCTTGTTTTTTTGTAAAGAATATCTGGAGTTCTCGACGGTAAAAAGACACATAATGAATATTGAATATCGAACAAGGAATGCTGAATGTTGATTTTTTGCCAAAGGCATTCCTTGCGGAAGAAGTAAAATTCATTATTCGAAAATCGATGTTCCTTGTTCATTATTCAAACTATTCTAAAGAGAATTTGATATTTGCAATTTGAAATTCCGGTTTATCCAGGTTAGGATATAATGAGCTACCCCCGACACAAGCCTCAGGGGTACACCTCAACTATGACAAACCTTCGAATAACTTTAACTGCCCTCGATCTCATATCTACCAACCGTATGGGAATAATAGCCACTTGTCCAAAAGTTCCCGCCCCCTTAAGAATCGCTTTACTCCCGGATGTCTTTTAAATATTTCTCGCGCCGTAATACTCTTTATTATCATTTCTATTTGGGTGACCGATATATTCGATACACTTTGGACTAAATAGAGTCTGTCCATAAAGTATAAACCACTGAAGTGGTTATTTGATACAAAGAATATTTTTATCACCATAATCCCGACTTTTCGGGATGGTGTTGCCTCAACTGTAATATTATCAAGATATTGAGATAACACCTGAATTTATTCAGGTGAAAGTAGCCATTAATAATCTTTAACTGATTCATCAGTTTTTCAAGTTTATAGACAGACACTAAATAATGTGCGAGACAGGCATTGGCGAACCCGGCAGTGCCCTCTTAAAGACGTATGACCGAAGATTAAAGCATTACTTGAGAAACAATCCAAGGTTAGAAGCAACTGCCTATTTGATTGGCTTCAAAAGCATAATCCGGGGGATTTTCAGGATGAACAGTTGAGAAATGGTTACGATGCAACCAAATAGGTGATACTTGCCAATTTATTCCTGTTGCCAAAGGGAAATTCGTACGATTCATTCTTACAACTTATTTGGAGATGACCCAAATTTATAAATATCGAGGTGGATATATTTCTCACCCGGATTAAGAATAGTTGATGGAAAATTGGGTCTATTAGGCGAATCTGGAAAGTGCTGGGTCTCAAGGGTAAATCCGTAGTGTTTATAGTAAATTTTACCTTGCTTGCCAGAAGCACCATTTAAGAAATTTCCACTATAGAGCTGAACTCCGGGCACTGTGGTATACACCTCCATTATGCGCCCACTGGTAGGTTCGTAAACCCGAGCTGTCAGAGCTAGCAAGTCACCACCACTGTTGATAACGTAATTGTGATCGTATCCACCTTTAACCTCTCCTATACGACTCCCTATGGTCATCGGATGGGTAAAATCCATTGGTGTATTTTTGACACTTTGAATTTCACCTGTCGGGATGAGTTCTTCGTCAACAGGAGTAAACTTATCAGCATTAATCATAAGCTCATGATTCAGAATATCGCCATTCCCGTGTCCTGCAAGATTGAAATAAGTATGGTTAGTAAAATTGATTGAAGTGGGCTTATCAGTTACAGCCTCGTAGCTAATCTTGAGTTCATTGCTATCGGTAAGAGTATAGATAACAGTACAGGCAAGATTACCAGGATAACCTTCCTCTCCATCTTTGCTGAGATATGTAAACTTAACACCTACAGCCCCTTCCCGTTTAAAAGGCTCACCTTCCCAGATTACTTTATCAAAACCTTTATTGCCACCGTGTAAATGGTTTTCTCCGTCGTTTGTTGCTAATTTATACTCGACGCCATTCAGCGTAAACCTTCCCTTTGCAATACGATTTGCATACCTGCCTATGGTCGCACCAAAATAGGCGTTTCCCTTTACATATTCCTCAAGCGTGTCATAACCGAGAGCAACATCAGCAAATTTGCCGTTCCGATCGGGAACCTCAAGCGAAACCACAGTAGCTCCGTACGTCATGATCTTAGTTTTTAAACCTTGGGAATTTGTCAGAGTATACAAATCTACATTTTTACCTTCCGGGTTTTTCCAAAAAGCTTCCTTTTTAACATCCAGTTTGACTTCCATTGCTGAAGTTTTGTTATTATCAGATCTCGATTGTTTCTGACAAGAATTTATCGCAATTAACATTGCGATAAATACACTTATAAAATAAACGAATTCTGTCTTTTTTTTCATTTTCAACTCCTTTGTTAACTCTTTAAATTTAGGATTACTAATCTATTTAATCAAAATAATTTTCTTAATTGCTCCGAAGCTTCCAGCCGCTAATCTTATGAAATAAACATCTGATTTTACGTTGCTTCCATCCCATATTATTTTGTGAACACCTTCGCTTTTCCGTTCATTTGCCAGAATCGCTATTACACTTCCTCTTACATTATAAACGGAGAGATTGACATTAGCTGCTTGGGGTAACCGATAGGTTATCGTCGTTTTCATATTAAATGGATTGGGATAGTTTTGAGCAAGAGCCGTTTTCTACAAAAACAGCGTTGGAGCTTGGACCATGCCATCGACCTTGGCTCATAAGCACAAGAGCGCCTCCTCCGGACAGCATGGATTTACCGTTCTTGTCATAATACCACCCGTTAAGTTGAGAGGACCGTCCCACTATAATTTTGTATGTACTTTCCACTCCTCGACAGCAGTAGTCAAAGGAAACAAAGAGATAATAGGTGCCATTTTGTTCGATGATAGAGGGATCGTGAACCTTTGCGATATCGCCTACTTGGGCATATGTTTTAAAAACCTGGACAATTAGCACGAAAAGCATCACAATAACAAAATTGCTGAGATAAAAACCTTTCTTCAGCAAACTGTCATAATCTTTGTCCGTTCTCAGCTTTTCCATGATAATATTCCTTCTCACTTTTTAATTGAACTCTTTATTGCTTTGAAACCGGGCTGAAATTGCGGATCAATCCGCAAGGTCTATTTCAGCTTGCTTTTTGCCTTTTTGTATTGTTTAATATAAGAATAAACCGTTACTAAATGGTAATGGCTTCAGCATATCTGTCCAGATCATTATAGAGAATTCCAAGATGAACAAGTACTTCTGGCCAATTTGGGAATATTTCTAAAGATTTTTGATAATGTTTGATGGCTTGCCCCCTTCCTTAAAAACTCTTGATTAGTACTTACGAATTGAATTCACGGTTCATTAACCCACTATTTATAATTTGTACTATACATCATACATTAAACCAATATCCTAATTTAATAAATTAACAACATTTATAACGGGTTCTAAAAAATTGAATATATAAAAGGGGCTAGGGCTGATCCCTCAAAGAATACAATAACGACACCTAATAACAATAAAAAAAGTATAATGGGAAATAGATACCACTTTTTTCTGACTTTTATAAATTCCCAAAATTCATATAAAATTGATAATTTGCTCATATTTTCCTTTCCTAAATAACAGATCTGAGTACTAAAACTGTTTTTTCAAATCGGTAGTGTTTTTCCTGTCTTTTAACTTATCATTCCAATACGTATTACACTCTTTATTGATATTCAAATCGAGAAACCTTTCCCCAAATATTCGAAGGATTATTGCGATAGGCGTAAAAATAATAAAATAAAATAAAAAGAGAATGACACGAGTCATTATCCACCCAAAAACATTACTAAAAGTCATCCATATTTTATAAAACACCTTTAAAATCATTGGATAAAAAATAGCTGAAATAATAAGTAATAATCCAATGGTTAAATAATATGCGTTTCCCGGCTTTTGAAGTTTGAAAAATAAAGCGCTTGTTAACAATAATAAAAATCCCACAATAATGCCAAACTTTCTTAACTCTTTTTTGGTGCTTTTAATATTTACTGTTTTACTTTTTAAACTAGCCATTAGCATTAATCCAACTCAAATTTTCTTTTATATTTTATTGATTTAGGTAAATAATTCTGCTGTTTTTTATCTATAAAATAATTTTCTAACACTAAATAATCCATATTAGTATTTGCGAAACATGTAAATGCATCTACAGGGCTGCATACTATCGGTTCTCCTCGGACATTAAAAGAGGTATTTAAAATAACTGGACAATTATATTTATTATTGAATTTTTCAATTAATTTGTAGAATCGAAGATTTGTTTCTTCATTTACAGTCTGAATCCTGGAAGAATAGTCAACATGTGTAATTGCAGGCAAATCTGATCTAACCACATTTAATTTGTTAAAACCAGTATATTGTTTATTGCCTGATATAAGCAATCTATGTTTTTTCTTTAGATTATATACTAATAACATATAAGGGCTTTCAGAATTATTATCAAAATATTCTGATGTATAAGCCAATAAAATTGAAGCTGCAAAAGGACGAAAACTCTCACGAAATTTAATCAAATTCAATTTTTTCTGTATCATAGCTGAGCGCGCGTCTCCTATTATTGAGCGTGAGCCTAGGGCTCTTGGCCCAAATTCCATACGCCCTTGAAACCACCCAATAACTTTCTCATTCGCAATTAACTCTGCAATAATATCAAAAAGTCTGTCATCAGAATATTTTTTATAAACTATATTATTTTTTTCAAGAAAGTTCTTAATTTCATCATCGCTATATCTTGGTCCTAAATATGCCACCTGCATTTTATCATTTTTTTCATCACTTGTCCGTCTATGTTTTAAATATTGATACCATATATACATTGCTGCTCCCAAAGCACCTCCGGCATCGCCAGCAGCAGGTTGAATCCAAATATTATCAAACAATTGCTTTTTTAATAATTCCCCATTTGCAACACAATTTAGGGCAACACCACCGGCAAGACATAAATTTTTCATTCCGGTTTCCTTGCGAACATGCACAGCCATTTTTAAAACTACTTCTTCTGTAGCTTTTTGAATAGAATTTGCCAAATTCATCTCGCGTTGTGTAATTTTAGTTTCAGGCTTGCGAGGTGGACCATCGAATATCTTTTCAAAACGCCTATTCGTCATTGTTAAGCCTGCACAATAATCAAAATATTTCATATTTAGTTTAAAGGAACCGTCTTCTTTCAAGTCAATAAGTTCACTAAATATTGTATCAACATATTTAGGTTCTCCGTACGGAGCAAGTCCCATTAACTTATATTCCCCTGAGTTGACTTTAAACCCAGTAAAATATGTAAATGCAGAATATAGCAAGCCTAATGAATGGGGAAAATATAAGTCTCCTAAAATTTCTATTTGATTATCATGACCATATCCAAAACTTGTGGTAGCCCATTCTCCAACCCCGTCCATTGTTAAAAAGGCGGCTTCTTGAAATGGAGAAGGAAAAAATGCTGATGCAGCATGTGATTGATGATGCTCGCAAAAAAAGATTTCACCGGAATATTTAAGGCTATCTCTTATATACTCTTTAATCCATATTTTTTTCTTTAACCATAATGGAATTGCTTTAATGAAAGACCTAATTCCGGAAGGAGCAAACTGAAGATATGTATATAAAATTCTTTCAAATTTTAAAATTGGTTTATCATAAAATACAATGAAATCCAAATTCTCGGGATGTATGTTCTCCTTGCTAAGGCAAAAATTTATTGCGTTGTCAGGGAATGCGTGATCATGTTTAATGCGAGTAAATCTTTCCTCTTGAGCCGCCGCTAGAATTACTCCGTTTTTTAATAAACATGCGGCGCTATCATGGTAATATGCTGAAATCCCAAGTATATACATCTTTAGCCTTTTTCTCCTACTATAAATTGATTTGTCTTTCAGAATTATTTGCCTTGTAACATTTATTCCAATTCATAAAACGATATAGCCGTTTATGCTTCATTTTCCATACATTATCATTTTTGATTATTGATCATGTTTTAGCCAAACAGACATTTCACCCACCCCGCGGTGGGCCCAGGAATAGTATGGTATTGCCATAAAACTTTTAGTCGTGCCCTTCCTGACACTTCTTGTAGAATCCAAATGGATGACCTCGCCTGTAATTACAGCAATTCCTCCCAACATGTCACCCCGGTATTCGACCTTAAGAGGCATATAATCCCTCAATAGAATATCTAAAACTTTGCCCCCGTTGTCAGGCCATTCAGCACAATAAACAATTGGACCGCGCTCAAGTGCCACCCTTCCCAGATCATTCTTTACTCTCTCACAAGCCAATACACGTCTAACCGGCATAGGTAAATTTAGCTCAATTATATCTTCCTTTTGCCATTTTCTACAAATGCGAGCATAACCCTTCTCCATATTTAAATCAATGTAATTACCATTGACTTTAAGTGTAACCTTCTCCTTGTTTGTAACCAGATATCTATATAGATCGCTTGGCACCGGTTGATTCCGTGCCCATCCGGGGATGCGGATATTTATTGCAAATTTCTTATCCTCCTTAGGATTAATTTTTAAAATAACTTTTCCATCCCAAGGATAGTCAGTTTTTTGACAGATTTCAACAGTTGATTTATCTATATCAATTCTGGTTTTTCCGGAAATAAAAAGATTAACAAAAATCGAATCATCTCGGTGCGCATATATATAATTCGGTACGGACGGCATAAAACGAATAATGTTTGAAGGGCAGCAAGAACAATCAAACCAGGGTTGACGGGTTAAGGCACCCATATTGAATGCGTATTTTCCGTCAGATTCCAGACAATTGGGATAAAAAAATGAATTCCCTTCCAGAGACACCCCCGAAATCACGCCATTGTAGAGCGTACGTTCCAAAATGTCAATATATTTGGCATCTCCATGCAACAAAAACATCCGATGATTCCAATAAATATTTCCAATGGCTGCACAGGTTTCATTATAGGCAGTTAGATTAGGTAACTCATAATTATCACCAAATGACTCGCCACCATGACGTGCACCAATTCCTCCGGTAATATATATTTTTTTCGATACTACATTTTCCCAAATGTTGTCAACAGCTTTCAGATAGGATAAATCTTGCATCATAGCAGCGATATCGGTCATTCCGGCATACATATAAGCTGCACGTACAGCGTGTCCAACAGCCTCTTTCTGTTCAATGACCGGCTGATGATCCTGACTATAAGGTCCATGAAGCTTATGACCTTCTGCATTGCCGCGTTGGTCCAAAAAGAACTTCGCTAAATCGAGATACTTTTTATCCTGGGTTATCCTGTATAATTTAACGAGTCCCGTTTCAATGATCTGATGCCCCGGCGGATCGAGCTTTTTCCCGGGACCGAATACTTCTGCAATTAAATCGGCGTTCTTCAAAGCAATGTTTAAAAAATTTCTCTTGCCCATTGCCCGATAATGAGCAAAAGCAGACTCATACATATGACCCGCATTGTATAATTCATGACTGGCTCCCAAATGATGCCAGCGTGGTCCTGGTTTAACCCAAGGTGCGGGAGTTGTATCGGGAGCTAAAGTTTTCCAGGTACACAGGTAACCGTCGTGTTCCTGAGCTGCAGCAATTTTTTCGATAATATCATCGATATATTTTTCTAATTCTTTATCCGGATTTGTCGTCAAAGAATATGAAGCACCTTCTATGATTTTATAAACATCTGTATCATCGAATGGCATTTTCCCTTCATATTCGCCTTCGAGTAATCCGCCGGCTCTGGCAAAATTTCGAATCCGTCCTTCTTCTTCGCATTTTTTAAAACCAAAGGGAATCGTGACATCCCGGTTGGTTTTAATGCGCTCGGACCAGAAATTATCTGATAATTCAACGTCGGTAAATGAGACGGGAGTGATGGGATAGCCTGTTCTTAACTTAGCATTTTCTGCTGGTTTACAAGACATCGTGACTATCGCTAAAAATATACACAATAATCTCGAGATGTGATTAAAAAGTTGACGATTCATTTTATCCACCTTAATATTCTATTTAGGTCACCAAAGGTTAATGTTATTTGCACGAATCCTCTCGTCTAATACTATTCTTTAGATAGCTTCTCATTGTCGCTATCTTTTAGCTGAGATAAAGCATATTCCAAGTTATTCTGTGCACTTTTTAATTTGGGATTTAACTGTAACGCCTTTTCAAAATGAGTAATGGACTGTTCGATCTTGCCAAGTTTCAACAACTCAACCCCAATATTGTTATGGAAATCTGGATTGTCTGAGTTTATCCGCAGTGCCTCTTTCAGTTGAGTGATTGCTTCTTCACTCCTCCCTAATTGGCTTAGCGCCCCGGCCATGTTGTTGCGGGCAGCGAGAAAATCCTTCCTGACTAATAGCGCTTTTTGAAAATGCTTAATTGCCTTCTCGAATTCTCCCTGTTTGCAAAGAGCCAATCCCAGATTATTGTGTACCTCAGGAAGGTCAGGTCTAAGCTGAAGTACTTTATTGTAATGCTCGATAGCATTTCCATAATCTCCCTGCATGAAGAGCAGTGACGCAAAGTCTATATGCGCCGCTGCCAATTCAGGCATGATTCTCACCGCTTCTGAAAAGTGCTGAATCGCTAAATCTGTTTTCCCCGTCTGTGCAAATACATTCCCCAGATTACGATGTACATTCGGTGAGTCGGGCCAAAGTCTGATGGCCTCTTCAAACTGGCTGACGGCCTGATCCATCTTACCATCGTTCGCAAGCTTTTTGCCATACCTATTGTGCGCATCCGCCAAGCCTTGTGTCGGCAGATGTGCCAGATAGTAATGCCTGATAGCCTCTTTATATTTACCCTGACGTTCCAGAACTTTTCCCAGATTAAAGTTGGCTTTCGGAAAGTTGGGTTTGATTAGTAATGCCTCCTCGTAGCAGGCAACTGCCTCATCTATTTTACCCTGCTGTTCGAATGCCAGTCCCAGATTGTTATGGGACAAATAGTCATCAGGGAAAACACGCAGGACAGAACGGAACTGTTCAGCCGCACCAATAGGATCGCCGCCGGCTTCCAAAAGCAGCAACCCAAAGTTATTCCGCACTACCCAATCCTGCTCGTTTATCTCTATAGCCCGGCGGTAGTTTTCAACCGCTTGGGTCAACGCATCCTGTTTTAAGTATGTTCTCATGCTGTCCAGTTTCGCTTCTAAATGTCGTACTGATTCGGCATTGTCAATCTGATTTGCGAACGCCGGGGACTTCATTCTTCCAAGGATCTCCTTTTGAATACGGTAACTATCCCGGGGCGTAAACGCCAGACGTCCGGCACATTCTACCTGGGAAAGAGTATTGCCCCGGCTTTCCATCCCAAAGACATTTTCAACCTGTTCCTTAACAAGCCGGGCAAGAAGAAAGTTGCCGCTAAAATTCATGTGTACATGATCATAAAAGAGATCATCGACCGGGCTCCCATGAGAGTTGTCCGCTTGAAAAACTTTTTCCGCGTCTACAAGAGACACGCCTTCACTGCTACAGTCAGCAGCAACATTTCTGATTATTTCATTGATTTGAGTATCAGCACGAAATCTCAATGCGTCCAGATCCCGTGCTATAATGAAATGCTTGTGGGCTTCACCATATTGTCCTAATTTCCAGTAACACCTGGCTAAACGAAACTGTAAATCAGCAAATTCATCATCAATACCGGCGGCCCTCAAATAATACTCTATAGCCTCTTCATATTTGCCAGATGACTCTAAAGCAATACCGGTGTCGTAAATCGCATTCCACTCGCTTATTGAAGCATAAATCAAATCCCGACGATGCAGTGAACCAAAAGGGGCGCAATTTTTTAAATTAGTGGGCACAGTACAGACAACGACCTTAGCGCCGGCTCGCTGTCCAGTCTTGCATATATCTATAAGGTTGCCACGAAAATGCTCATACACCGCCGCCATGCGCGTATCATTGAAACGCAATCGGTTTTTGACAAACATGTCCACCCCACCCCATGTCTGCATGTTATCTTCATCCGTGTCCAATTGCTGCCTTAAGCTATTCAGTAATTGCCCAATCTTCGTAGACTTCAAAAAAATATTAGCCCGAATTAAACCCAGATTTGACGAAAATGGCGCAAATACAGTTCCTGGTCCATAAGGTCCAATCACCTCGTTATTTCCGAGGTAAATGATAAACAAATCAGGTTGGAGCTTTGCGCAATCCCGGGAGATAGGCAAGACAACGTTGCTATTAATGGCTGTTACAGCTGCATTGATTACTTCAAATCGCACGTCGGGATACTGATGCTGCAGCATAGTCTCAAGTATCCGGCTAAAGCCAAACGAAAAGTCCGGATCTCCCATAGCAGCAGACCCGCCAAGCACAAATATTCGAAAAGTATCGGACGATTTCTCGGCAGGTATGACTAAACGACAGGAGGGACGAGCCAGCTCCGGGCGGAAGAATCGCCAGGTAAATTTCATATTGTCAGTGAAAACTTGATTGCCTTCAACCTGTCTTGGTATGAAAAAATCTGTAGGGTATCCATACCCGATAATTCTTAGACTGATCTCAAGAAGTAAAAATAATAATGCGGGTATAATCACTGTTAGCACAAAAAAGAAAAACCATTTGCGGCATCCGGTAAGTTTCTTAGATTCGGATAGGGTATCTTCCCTTTTCGTCCGAGTATCTCTTTCTGATTTTTTCAATTTCACTTTTCGCTTTTTTAAGGAGTAAATTCACTCATTTTTTTACCCCAGCCGGCTTGTCCATTAGATGTTAATCCCGTATATACTAACGTGCGGTATTTATTTACCCAGTCCCATTCATTAAAAACCCTGGCTTGATAAATTGTTCCTCTGTTATTTAACGAAAGGGTTAACAACTCGCCTTCATAATCCCAGCTTGAGTTTTCGATTCCGGAAACAGATCCATCACTGAGTAATTCAATTTCTATTGACTGATTTACTGTTGTAATTTCATCAAGATCGATATGTTCCCATTTGCCGACGATATCATCTGTAGTGATCTCTGTTTGCGGCACTCCTGCATATCTGTTTGGTGAAACAACCGGCCAGCCGTCAGGAGTCCATACCATTCGCCGAACATGTAAAACCATCAGATAGATATTGGAGCTTAACCGCCCTTGGCTCACAAAAAAGTAATCGTCACCATCTTTCAGGAGACCACAATGCCCGACTCCCTGCCATCCGGCATGTCCCTTAAACCGGTATTTGGCAGTTATCATCGGATAGTTATCTCCTACGTCAGCCATATTATTGCCATGGATATCAAGGTACGGACCTTCAGGCTTGTCGGAACGACCTACACGCACATTATAATTGTCTTCTAGCCAGTCGTACGAAACAAAAAGGTAATAGGCATCAAACTCCGGGTTATAGATGATCTCTCCGCCCTCGATAGCATCGTGGTCTTTTCCCCGGTAGGCAATCCGTTTCCCCTTATCGCCCGCTTTGAGTATTTTGCCTGTGGCAGGATCCAATTCAACTATGTATATGCCAGATGAGTAAGAACCATATATAAACCAGTGTTTGCCATTATCTTGATCAACTATTACGGCCGGATCAATGGCATTATAATGATCTGAGGGAAGACAAGAGATCACGATGCCTTCATCATTCCATGGGCCAAGAGAAGAAGTACTCGTGGCTAAGCCAATACATGCCAGCTTAAACCAATCGTTTCCTGGTACTGAATAATAAAGCCTGAACTGTTCACCGGATTTTATGATATAAGGCGCCCAAATGGATAGTTGTCGATAGCCAGGTTGATTAGCCTCCATAAATTCAAGAGGATTATTGGGAACACCGTTGAATACCCAGCCATTGAAACTCCAGTGAACAAGATCATTCGACTGTCGCCACATCACACCGCATCGACCATTAGGTCCATAGGCTACATCGGTAGAAAAGATATAATAGATATTATCGAATTTGATAATTGAAGGATCGTGTAAATTATAGGTGCCCCATAAGCTCGAATAGCCAATCTCCGCAATGCTGCTATAATCGTCATTTATTTCAGGATCATATAGATCTGTATTCGTTTGAATGGGATCTTCTTTTCCGCACGAATTTAAACCCAGTATCAACAATAACAGATATGCAACAATGCTTAATTTTATATAAGCCTTCATCTGGGACGACCTTGTCCTAAACTCATTACACATCATTTTTCCCTTTTCACAGTTGATGGACTATTCACATGAATGACCATTAAAATTACTGTTTAATTACTGTATGGGTTTGCATAAGAGTGCATTCACTAAATTGTCCCATAATTTAATATTAACTCAAAATGCTACTCAATTTCAAAAACCACCACTGACTTTGCCGGGAGCGTTGCGGTTAACTTACCTCTTTTTAATTTGACATCCTTAAAAATAGTTGGATGAACTACATCCGGGTTATCAAAAGTATTGTGTGAATTGATAGCCGCTGTGGTTAACACACGACCGGAAACCTTCTTCGCCTTGATACCCCGCAATTCGCAATCAAGTTTGGCAGACTTATTTGGATCCAAATTACAAATTGATATGTGAATCTTCCCTGATTTGTCTCTCGATGCCGAGGCATTCAATGCCGGGAGTTTTTCATCCCCAAACTTATAGTCCGTGCACTGCAGCTCAGTGGGTAGTAAAGTGGCGTCCTGATGAACCTTGTACATTTCAAAAACATGGTAAGTCGGTGTTAATAACATTTTTTCATCTTTTGTAAAAATCAATGCCTGAAGCACATTGATAGTTTGGGCAATATTGGCCATTTTAATACGGTCGCACCTTTTATTGAATTCATTTAAATGAATGCCCGCCACAATCGCATCACGAATCGTGTTTTGCTGGAATAAAAATCCCGGATTGGTTCCAGGTTCAACATCAAACCAGGTGCCCCATTCATCAACCACCAGGGCTACTCTTTTTTCAGGATCGTATTTATCCATGATTGTCATATGCCTGTCAATCACTTTGGAAATATTTAAACACCGATCCATCACCTCAAAGTATCCTTTTTTATCATATTCAGTGGCTGATCCCTTATTCCACCAATTTGTTGTATAATAATGCAATGAAAGTCCCCACATTCCCCGAGGAGTAATTTTCTTCATTAAAACTTCTGTCCAGTTATAATCATCTGTATTTGCCCCACCGGCAATTTTTAGTAAACGGTTGTCGCCATAATTTCTGCAATATGTGGCAAACCGTTTGTATTGATCGGCATAAAACTCAGGGGTCATATTTCCGCCACATCCCCAGTTTTCGTTTCCAACACCCCAATATTTAACACCCCAGGCTTTATCCCGTCCGTTTTTCCTTCGCTCATCAGACATTGGGCTTATGCCATCAGAATTTAGATATTCAACCCATTTCGACATTTCTTCGACAGTACCGCTGCCGACATTTCCACATATGTAAGGTTCGGTGCCTAACTGTTCGCATAAATCTAAAAACTCATGGGTTCCGAAGCTGTTATCTTCAGTGACTCCGCCCCAATGCGTATTTATCATTTTTGGACGTTTGTTACGCGGTCCAATACCATCCATCCAATGGTACTCATCAGCAAAGCAGCCGCCGGGCCAGCGAAGGTTAGGAATATTAATTTTTCTCAATGCTTCAACCACATCATTTCTGATCCCCCTGGTATTCGGAATATCTGAATCCTCACCAACCCAATACCCGCCATAAATACAATGGCCCAGGTGTTCGGAAAAATGCCCATAAATGTGACGGTTTATCGTTTCCTTACCCTGGTCAGTATTGACGATTAATTTGTTAACATTTTCCGCGGCAGTCAATGAAACAACGCCAACAAACAATACGATCGATAAAACAGCAACCATACATTTAGACATCATTACAAGTGATACCCTTCTCCAAATTTTGTTGTAATACATTTTTTTCCTTTTTATTTGATCTACTATTGATACAAATTTAAAAGTAATTTGACACAGAACTAATCCATCTTTGTAGAGATAACGAATTTCGCTTTATGCAAACCACCTTTTTTAAATTATACAGTTCCCGTCACACTCATTTATGATTCAGGAATTCATGCAAAATTAATTATTCCGATCTAGTTATTTCAACTTTCCTTTAATCATCACATATGAATGAGGAGGAAATTCATAAGAGAAACTATTCCCTTTGACTTTAATACCGGGTTTTTTAACAGATTTTACAGGTTCACTGCCAAATGTGTTTTCTGTCTTAACATCGGGGCCATTAACTTCATAGACCGAAAATGTACCACTGAATTCGCCTGTTTGGCTAATAATTTCCGTATTAATACTTTCTTCTAGATGTCTGTTTACAACATTTATAATGACCTCATCATTGTTATACGCCACAGATACATCCAGATACGGAACCTGTTTCCATTGTTCTGTATCATAGGTTGGCGAATCCACAAAAGCGTCCAGGGCGGTTCCGTGCGAATTATTCGCATAAAGAGCGAGTGGATAATAGATTGTTTGTCTGAACATATCAGTTTCACTGGTAAAGATAGGAGCAATTACATTCACCAACTGAGCCATATTCGCCATTTTAACAATGTGAGCATTTCTGATAAATGCATTTAAGAAACCCGCGACAACCAACGCATCTTCCAGATTGTATTTTTCTTCCAGAGCATTTCTCCCTCTCGCCGCTGCTCCACCACGAGCCCGATACCATACATTATACTCATCCCAGGCTACATAGATCGGCGTCTTTCGACGTGATTTGGATAATGCTTCCTTAATTTGACCTTCAACAATACTCGTCCGTTCATCGATATCCATCGTCGATGCCATGAAAGAATAATAGTCGTTATCGCGGTTCCCGACATATTTGTGCAGCGCAATGTAGTCGACATAATCTTTCAAATAATCCAACACAACTCTATTCCATCCGTGCGGATCTGCTCCACCATAAAAATTTGAAGAGCCAGCCGCGATGAGCTTAATTTCCGGGGAAGTCCACTTCATCAGCTTTGCGGCTTCCAGGGCGTATTTGCCGTAGTCATCGGCATTTTTGTGCCCCATTTGCCAAAAGCCATCCATTTCGTTGCCCAATGACCAGTACATAACGTTATGCGGTTTGGTATGTCCATTCTTCTTTCGCAATTCGGCATAATAAGGGCCTTCTTTTACATTACAGTATTCAACCCAGTTTCTGGCCTCATCCAGTGTACCTGTACCTAAATTCACTGCGAAGTACGGTTCTGTTCCCACTGCACGACAAAAATCAATGAACTCATCGGTACCAAACGTGTTTGGTTCCGGAGTATGCCACGCCAGATCCGTTCTTTCCGGACGATTCTTTTTCGGCCCAATTCCATCTTCCCAGTGATAGCCGGATACAAAATTCCCTCCCGGCCATCTCAGAAGAGGTACATTCAAACCTTTGGCTGCTTTCAGTACATCTTTTCGAAAACCCATTTTATTAGAGAGTTTCGAACCGGGATCGTAAATGCCTCCATATATACAACGACCTAAGTGCTCAGCAAAATTGCCATATATGTTTTTGTTGATTTCACCAATCGTACGTTCAGTATCAATCTTAATACGAGCATTTAAATCCGCTGCTTGAACCGTTGTCGAAATTCCTATCATAAGAGCGATAAGAAAATAATAAATAATTCGTAACATTGTTTCCTCCTTATATGGATTTTTGATGTAACTTTAATTCTACTAGATTTGATTCTAAAAATCTTCTTTGAGAACAACAAACAGACCTCGGCAACTGTAGTGAAATTAAAAAGGCTAATTAAACTAAATCTTTCAAGTTTACAATTTTACCGAGGCCTGTTTCCAGTGCGGTTCTTTTAAAGCATCACAATTTTCACCCAACAAAAGCACTTTTATAGAAATCACAGTATCTTCAAATACTTTTGATGAAAACACAAAGAGCATTTAACTCTATAATGAAATTCCAAGAGAAACTCTGGATACTGCGTTAAATCTGCCTAAGTCACTATAGGCATAGTCCAACTTCATATTCGTTCCAGCAATGGTGCGCTTAAAACCAATTCCTACAGAGAAACCTTCTTCATCGTAATTGAATTTATAACCGGTCCTGAATGCTATCATATTTTTATACCAATATTCACCTCCAATATGTATTCTCTCTGTGTAATCACGAGGATGAATAGCATCGATGGCGATGAGTAAAGGATTTTCATAATCGCCTAATAAATCCATTACGTTCATAGCAACACCAATTTTAAATGTGAGGGGTAATTGGAACGGATCCTCTTCATATTGAAACTGTCCTGAAAAATTATTAACACTCATTCCAAATCTCAAGCTTTCGAAACCAGGATAAAAAATAGTGCCAAAGTCAAAGGCAAATCCGGATACTTCATTTTTATAAGATTTGCCACCCTCCGTAAACACGTTGTCGCCAAGATGTTGAGCTGCATATTTAATCTGACCACCGACGGAAAATTTGTCTGTCAAAGATTTGGCGTAGCTTACACCTATTGCATACGCTCCAACATCAATATTTCCGGTTTTCTCGTAACCTTGTTCGTTCTTAGCAACTCGAGTACCAATGATGTCGCCATAATCACTAAAAATAAAACTTGCGCCAACAGTGCCCCACTTATCAAAATTTTTAGCTATTCCCGCTACACTGTAACTGATATCAGCTATCCATTGTGTTCTGCTTGAGAAAAAATCAACGTTGTGCTGCATCATAGCCATGCCTGCAGGGTTATAGAACATGGCGCTGGCGTCATTCCCTGTCAATGTATACGCCCCACCCATGGCGGCAGCTCGAGGCGCAACATCAATTTTCAGAAATTGGAACCCGGTTTGGGACACTTTTTTTAATGCCGCATGGGCAGGTATTGTTATGATAGCCGCCGTAAAAATAGCGACCAAAAGTATGATTAATTTCTTCATAGTAATTTTACTCCTTATTTATCCTAAATGTAATCTACATTAGGTAGACAAAGTCTGGAAAGTTTTCATCTATTACTTTTACCTTACGATCACGATTTTACGATTGATGCTATCGCCGTCCGGCGTTTCAATGTTGGCAATATAAATACCACTCACGACCAGCTGCCCTATTTCAGAGGCGAGGTGTTCATTCGCCAATACGCCCCATGCTTCATCACCGGAACCGTTGGTATGTTCAATGGTTCTCACTAAATCACCACTCTCGGTGTAAATCCTGATGGTACAAACCGGGGGCAATTCCAAAAACATTATTTTGTTTGGCTCACCTGGATATTGCAGATCTATAGCGCTAATATTAAATGGATTGGGTACGACAACAATATTTTCGAGTTTGCTTCCTGCATCTCTGGTTAGATATGCAGCGCGTTTTGTTACATTTAGAAAAGCACCACTCTCAAGAACTTGATTCTGTCCATTGACATCAGGTCCATTGCTCTCACCATCATCATAGGCGGTTACGTAATAGTAATAGGCAAGACCACGGGTCACGTCCGTATCCTCATAACTGTGAGTACTGCTACCATGAAAGTCCCTAATAAGTTCCCACCTACCATGCCTTGTCTCATTAGTCCATGGAATATGCCCTTCATACCAGAAACCTTCGGATCGATATAATCTGTAACCGGCAAAATCCGACGCTGCTTCTGATTCATTACCCCACTCAATCACGATCTGGTTCGGTTTTGAACTGACGGTAACTGATGGCGGCGGCGGCGGGATTGGCACGTTATAATTGTTTCTCACGTTCCACTGGGCGGCATTCATATTTTGAATGAGAGAATCAATACCTGTAAAAATCCAACAATCCCTGGACCAGTTATTATAATCATTATCATACAGGTCAGGATTATTTTTATAGGGGGGCGGCATGTTATCAAGCAAACCAACTCCAGTAGCATTGTCAAATGTCATCCCTTCAGGTGGTGTGGCTGTTCCCTGTTCCCATGCTCCCTGAATTTCCCAGATTTTCAGCGGATTGATGACTCCAAATCCATCCGCCCAGACGATCCGGAACGAATCCCCGGGTTTCATCGTGTATGGACCGGCATCCCAAAAATATGCGGCGCCGTAGGTAACCCAGTCGAGATCCAAAATAAATTTCGTGCCAGGCACGGCAAGATCCTGCATTCTCACTGAACGGTATCCGGAGCGTACTGTCATCCCGGCGGGGGCATTGTCTTGTGTGAGTCGGGGTACATTGCCTCGCCATACCCATCCTTCTGTCATTACTTTATATACCTGAGCCCAATCCGCGGGACCGGTGGAGGTAGGATCATTTCGAATCCAGAGAAGGTCGCTATTCTCTGTGCCGGTCATACCCGGTTGATCAAAGTCATCTGTTGGATCGTCCACAGATTTATCAACATGAAGTATAGCCTGACCGACAGACTGCGAATTCCAAAGCCAGCCCGGTTGTGGCGCCCAGAAACCATTTCCGGTATTATCATGGTCCGCACCTTTTCTCCTCGCTGGATAGGCATAGCGCATCCGTAGCGTATCTGTTGTATATTCCCCGAAACCGCTATACCAATATTCTGAATCCCATCGTTCGAGCCTGCTTGATCGGAGAAAGTAAACGCCTTCTAATGTCTGATTTGGAAGTTCAATTTCCTCATCCAGATCGATATTTCCCGTGTTGGTGAATGTCCAATCATAGATGATATAATCATCGTGATTTTTTTGGCTCCAGGCAAGTACTTTTTGAGTTATCGTGACTCCCATATCGGTATTAATTGTTGATGTTACCATGACATCTGCCGTTCCCGGGATCTTATCGGGAGCGACTTCATCACCTTCCAATGGAAACGGCTCATTTGTTTCGAAGCCATCGACGACAACCGTGGGAGGTCGATATCTCACATATTTTCTGATAAAATATCCGTCCTCATCTGCTACCGGCATCTGGGCTTGCAACTCATTTACCGTGACAGGTGCCGCACCAGTGAGCTTCACAGGCCATACGTCTCCATCTTCTGCTGTCCAGTTTTTGGCGCCCAGGTACCACCCTGAAAACTGTACCGCACAGGCAGGCCAACCCCAGTGAAAAGCATTCTGATACATAGCACCACGATCGCCTACTGAGGTTTCACCCTGATGGGTATTGTCATCGACAAATGTCTGATAACTCCCAACTTGTATATTCTTGGTGAAACCCGCGTATACAATATTATACGAAAATAGGAAACATGTTAGCAGAAGTTCTATTATTAAATAATTTCTTTTCATAATTGTATTCCTTCCTTCTCTATTTAGTTTTCACCTAATTAAAAATTAATTCCTAATCCAAACGTAATTGTTCGAGGATTCAGATAGGTAAGAAATTCGCGGTCTGGCATATCTATGTAAGGTTTATCATCGGACTTTACGTCTCCCGGCTTATCGTCGCCGGCAATACAGTCCATAGCCTCATATTCTGCCTTAGTCGCAAACTCGTCGCCGTTGTACCGCTGCAGGTGCAATGATCTCATATAAGAGGTTCTATCATCAGCGTCTGCAAAGCCTGATTCTTCGAGGTATTTTATGTTAAACACATTGGCGATATCCAGATACAAGCTAAAGTCATATTTTATATAAGATATTTTTTTTCGTAATCTTAAATCAAAAGTGGTCCGACCTTTCCATTGCAAATCATCAATTAATTCGACATCACCCACTTTATTCCACATTCTATAATCACCTATTGACTCGTACTTACCGGCTCTCCAGATATAAAGCAAATCTAACCGGACACCAGCAGCTGGATTAAATCCTGCAACTGTCGGCCCGAAATCATTGGGACTCGTGATGGTGATATTAGCGCGGGCTAAAGGACGTGCGAGCGGACGATTCTGGACCGGATTCATTAGTCCTTCTTGCGCCTGCCTTCTTTGATCCTCGTAATAGGTCTGCCGTCCAATATATCCGGATGTAGTCACCATATAGTTATAATTTACCCATCCGGTAACCCATGCCCCAAAACGCTTTTCAATTTTAGCCTCAAATCCTCGAATATCCTCGTAATTGTTATTTTCACGAGACCAATAGTTGACACCTCCATCATAGCCGACATAATGGATATTGGCAAGTTGTTCGCTGACGTCTTTATAATAGCTGGACAAATGAAGCAGGAACATGTCTAAGAGACTGTACTCAACACCTAACTCATAGGCTACTGTTTTTGCTAATTCAGCATTGGGATTGCCTATATCACTAAGCCCTTGAGCCCGTTTCATAATGAGAAACATCTCATTAGATGTTGGCACCGAATAGAAATGACCATAATTAAAGTAAAGTTTGGCATCTTCGGTAATTGGATGAGAAATTCCTAAACGAGGGCTAAGTTTCAGGCGCACTTTAGCATCTTCGTAAGGAGCTAAATCTTGAAACGTATCCATAAATTTTTTCCGGAAATACATGGAATATCTATCCGTTACGAATGCCTTTGAATTTGGATTATTCAAGTCTGCTCTTAAACCTACATTGGCAATCATGCCCTTGAATTCAAGTTTGTCCTGTATATACATACTGGCACGGTACGGATATCTCCTCCACTTAACTATCCAGTTATTACCTGCATCACCTATTTGGTTGTGCTCGTAGTGAACATCAAGATCATCATAATTATATTCCAATCCCGACTTAATCTGATTGTATTTGTTGACCTGGCTGGTGATATCAAATTTAACATTGACGGTATTGACTTCCGAGTAATCCCGGGTAGACCCCTCTCCGGTTGTAGACATACCATCAAACATGGTTTCGATACCAACCTGATATCCAAATGGTGTTTCATCAACGGCAAAGTCACCAAAAGTTCGAATGGTCGTGTTGTCCCGAAATCTATCCGGACCAGTGCAAAGATTTTTAACGCGAGTCCGAGAGATTCTCACATTATAAAATGTACGTGGGCTCAAAACATGATCAATAGCTATGCCTACCATAGACCTATAAATATCGAATAGATTCAGGGCAGAAGGATAATACAAAGCAGCGTTCTGACCGAGCACATAATCATCACCAGTAGCAATTGGGGAATAGAGTATATCCATTCCACTTGTCATATAGGCATCCATTCCGGAACCACGCGGAGCAGATTGAACGGTATGAATCTCTCCATATACTCCCTCGACCGTAACTTTCAGGGACGGAGTTATTTTAGTGCATAGCTTTAACTGAGAATTCTGTTCTGTAAAGTAGTCCCTGTTAGTGGGCAGTGCAAACTGTTCATTATTGGTCCGATGAGTAGCAAAAAAATTCAAGCCGCCTAATTTTTTACTGATAAAGGGAACCGGACCGCCAAAACTTGCTTCTGCAATCCAGTCCGGCTTATCGCCGTAGCTTCCCGCTTCCCGACCAAGATCATCAGAGCCTTCAGCCCGGTGCTGCCAGATGAAAATATCCCTGGCTTGTTGCGGAGTCACACCTTCTAACGTGTTGGCAAATTCATTCCATCCCATAAAGGAATTATATCGTGCCTGGGTTGCCTCATCCCAGCTTCCACTCGCGGTACCATTCCAACATACAGCAGGATCAAGATATGGCCGCAAATAGTAGCTGTTTGGATCAAAGATTGATTCACCCGCATGTTTTAGGTGGCCAGGGGTCATCCGAAGTTCAAGCGAACCATTATATGCAGTCGAAGAACCTTCTTTGGTAACAACGTTAATTAATCCAGATCGAACATTACCATATTCCGCATTAAAGCCTCCCTTAATGATGTTAATTTCCTTTACAGAGCTAAGATTGACCATCATCATCGGTCTGTTTGATCGGTTATCCACCATCGTTAATCCATCAACCATAAATGAGTTCTGTCCTCTTCCACCCCCTCGGATAGTCACCTCTGCCTGTTCATCATATCCTCTGGTAGTTGGATCAAAATCCAGCCCTACTTGAAGATTAATGACATCTTCAATGCTGGTCGCGTTGGGAAGTTCCACGACATCCGACGCGCTAATACTGACTTGACTGGCAGACATATCCATCTTAATGACTTTCCTCTCAGCCACTACTGTAACCTCCACACCCTCTATAACTGTAGGTGGTAAGGCAAAATCGACAGTAACAGTATGGTCTACAGACACAGACACGTCAGTTTGATTAACGGTTGTGTTGCCTATCATCGATGCCGCCAATGTATAGACGCCAGGCGGAATGTTAAGAATTAAGTAATCTCCGTTCGAGTCAGTGGCTGCTCCCATGGTTGTGCCCTTAATAAAAACATTAGCACCCACCAATGGCTCTCCACTCTCAGTATCTGTAACTTTTCCAACAATTTTACCGGTGATTCCGGAAAAAACGTACTGCACCATGCAGAGCAAAAGAAGCATAACTAATATAAATTTTTTGTCCATTTCTTTCTCCTCTCATTTGTTAAACCCTTTTCTTACTGTTTATAAATCCTTTACTTAAAAATATTCCCGTATGTTACCTCCTTTCCAAAGTAGAAATTATAAATAAGCATAAAATAAACAATTGCGTTATCGTACACATTAACTCTTTCGGCAGCTTCTTGCCAATAATATGCATCCTGATGCAGCTCAGGCATTAAAACACCGAATTTGTACTTTTTTGATAATTTGAGTTGGCGAGCATATATATTGGGGGTATATTTTAATTCTTTAATGGCCCATTCGACTTTTTCCTTTGTATCTGAAGATACAAAACCACGTTTGTGTATTACGCGATCAACTGTTCCAATAGAAACGTCAGAGAGTTTCGCAATATCTTTTATTGTTATCACGTATTCATTCTCCCCATATCCGTTATAGCCAATTTTCTAAGCAGGCGTTTATACAATGAAAATTAAAAAAAAACGTAATCTCAAAATTAACCCTCACTATGTGTACGTACACAATGTTAGTTTACATTAAATAGAATGTAATTGTCAAGTGTTTTTTTGCTGGAATTGTTGGCCACCCCCCGTTTTTTAGAATTCTAGTGCAAGAGCGAGCTGGTTTTGATTGATATAACATGTCTTTTTGTCAGGTCTGAACATTTTCGCCGTTACGGCAGCCAAAAGTATTTTGACTATCAATTCTATTTTATAGTAGATGAATCCTAATATCTCATGTAGCCTATACTTTTCTATAGTTTTGATGGGACTGCATAGCAACAATTGATTATGGAGCGAACTTATCTCTGTGTATATTAGATACATAGCAATAGTTAAAATTGACAACATTGTTCTTAGACCTTCGAATTTCCTTATCTGAATATCTTCAAGATGGAATTGATTCTTTATATGTCGGTGATATTCTTCAATTTTCCAACGATAACCATATCCCCGAAAGGATTCTTCTACAACCTCTCTCTCTGTTTTTTTATCGGTGGATACAATATACCAACCATATCCTTTGCCTTCTCCCTTTAAAACAACTAGCCACAATTCATTTGGAAATGGTAAGCCGGTGTACTCATTGATAAACAGGACAGGGACAGCGCCGGCATAATAAATTTCCTTCCTGATGCGGTTCTTCTTTATTTTCTGCGCCTCTAATCGATATTGGAGATTTACTTTTCTACTAATCCATTTTATACTTCTGACTTTTCCCCGATATATCAATTTACGCTTTCCTAATGATCGGATGATAAATTTTAAACGCTTTCTTAATAATGGCACAATCAATTTTGTTCTGTCTCCACCTCTGTCAATAACCCGGGTAAGTTGTTTGCCGACATGCTTCATTACAGTAAAGATTCCCTCCAGTATTTCGCTATTCTCACTTTGTGTCCCTATCTCAAAACTGTACAATTTATTATACAACGGTGTGATTTGTTCTCCGGTCTGGTTTATCCCTATTATATTCATGAGCCAATAGCCTAATCCGATAGAATTGGTACTTCCATCGTGTACCCTTGCCAGCCCTTCCATCATTCTTGAATATTTCTTCTGAATGTCGGATATATCTAATATGGCATAATAATCCTTGTTAATTTTGGATTTAACCGACTGAATATGAGACTCTATCAGTCTTCTCCAAAATCCAAGTTTCTGAAAATGACGCCGAAATCTCTCAAGCGTTTTCTTTAATCGGACACTGTCCTGAATATGAATTGCTATCTTGTTCATTGTTACCGTTTGTCCTTTTAGGACCCCTAATACTGTTTCATGTACGAATCGGCTTTCCGGCTTTGTGATATTTTCAGACATTTTTTTAAGGTAATAGTTGAATTTAGTCTGTAACTTTTGGGTGTGTAAATTTGTCATAATAACGCCTCCTTTTTTATGATTTTGCAACAACCATAATTTAACAATTGGAGGCGTTATTATTAAATCAATTCTTCAAATAACTACCGTATTTATCAATTAGTTACAGTAACACAACTACCGATTTTCAGGGGGTGGCTAATTGTTTGTGATAATAGCTTTTTCGATCTTATTTGGGATTTTTAGGTAATGTACTATTTATCGATGTCTATTTGAAAATATTCGATGTTTTCTTTCATAACAATATCAATTGGCATCATAATTCGATCATCAATATCATGATTTAAAACAAGTTTTCTATATAACAATTGAATACCCTGATAACCCTGTGTAATTGGAGATTGACTAATTAAAATATCAATTACAGAATTTTTCAAGTAAGCAACATTTTCTTTAACTAAATCATAACCTATTATTTTAATTTTTTTCTCTAAATTCTTTGACTTAATATATGACGCAACCAAATAAGTTAACGCATTGGTCACAAATATCCCTTGAAGATTGCTATTAATATTTACTATTTCTTCTATTAATGCGTTAATATCACTTAAATCTTCATTTTCATGCCAGTTATAAACCTGAATATTATTCATGTATGTATGATCTGCAAAATATCTTTGGAATCCTTCAGTACGTAGATTAATATGATAATCTTCCGGTAATACACGAATTACAGCAATGTCTCCATTATCATCAATCAACATTTTCATGAGCCTGCCGGCTAACATTCCGCTCTTATAAGGATCCTGCCCAATGAAAGTTAATCGCTTAGTATGAGGTAGATCTGAATCAAAAAAGATATAAGGAATTTTTTCAGGAATCCGGCACGTTAACTCTTTAGAAGGATTACTTAAAATTGGAGCAATTAGCAAACCATCTAAATTCTCTTTTAAAACCTGAGAACACTTTATATAAAAAGAATCTTCTGAATAACGATCGAAATGAAAAAACTTTATTTTTATTTTGTGAGCTTCTAATTCCTTCCCGGCTTTGCATATTCCAATGGCAGCTTCTTGCCAATAATATGCATCCTGATGCAACTCAGGCATTAAAACACCGAGTTTGTACTTTTTTGATAATTTGAGTTGACGAGCATATATATTGGGAGTATATTTTAATTCTTTAATGGCCCATTCAACTTTTTTCTTTGTATCTGAAGATACAAAACCACGTTTGTGTATTACGCGATCGACTGTTCCAATAGAAACATCAGAGAGTTTCGCAATATCTTTTATTGTTATCACGTATTCATTCTCCCCATATCCGTTGTAGCCAATTTTCTAAGCAGGCATTTATACAATGAAAATTAAAAAATCGTAATCTTAAAATTAACACTTACTATGTGTACGTGCACAATATTAGTTTACATTAAATAGAATGTAATTGTCAAGTGTTTTTGTTGCTGAGATTAAATAGAAGCTATGAAAGATTCAATAGAGGAAAAAATCATCAAAGGTATTCCATTGGTAAAAAGCGGCAGTGTTTATAAATTAATTGAGAGTTTATTAATATTAACCAAACAGCCGTAAGGAGCAATATAGTTGGAGTCCACATTTTTATTCATTGCTTTATGGCTTTATGGTATTTGTCTCGGACTTTCGATCGCCCGTTATTCCCGATGGAGTAAGGTTTTTCTTATCATAGCGGTATTAGTACATCTATCAGTACTAATCGTCAGGTCTGTGATCGCTCACCATCCGCCATTCACCAACGTATATGAAACCTTTATTCTTCTGCCCTTTCTGGTAGCCTTACGACTATTATTCTGGAAAGAACATATCGGGGAACAGCTCCGCAAAATCCTGACCGGCGTAGTTATGGCAATTATTCTGATTTCATTGCTGCTGCCTCAATCCCTTAAAACCCCCAAACCGCTCATGCCCGCACTGAACAGTATCTGGATGTATATTCATGTGCCGTCCTACTTTTTCGCTTATATGGCGCTGCTGGTAGCAGGCGTTTATGCCGTCATGCTGTTTTTCCGGAAAGCCGGCTCCGAATCGGCGATTGCTATCCTTCACAAATTGGATAGTGAAGTGAAAATCGCTTTTCTTTTCCTGAATATCGGTTTGATTACCGGTGGCGTCTGGGCTTATGTCAGCTGGGGTAATTACTGGGGCTGGGATCCCAAGGAGACCTGGGCGCTGATCAATATAATTGTACTGGCATTCTATTTTCATTTTCAGGCGCCCACCAAACAGAAAAAAGCCGTAATCGTTATTATTACTGTATTAACGGTTGCGTTCACTTACTGGGGGGTTAGTTTTATTCTTGCGGGACTGCATAGCTATACTTGATAAAAATGAGCAGAGTCCGTTAAAATATAGAAAAACGTATTTCGCCAACTGTCCACCGGTGATTATGAAATGCTGGTGGTTGTAAAAGAAAATAAAGGAGAATAAAAATGTCATTCAACGCCCTTTTTATCGCACATGCACCGGATGCCGATAAAGAAAAACACCGCAGTAAAATCGAAACCGGGATGTATAAACTGCTGACGGTGATTGTAAAAAGCCAGCAGGAAGCCCTGGAAATCTGCAGCGAATTAGTTGAGAAAGAACAGATTGATTCCATCCTACTCTGTCCGGGCTTTACACACCGAAATGTAGCAGAGATTGTTGAAGCAACAGGTAACAAAGTCGCTGTTGTCGTTGCCCGTGGTGATGGACCGTCGGGAAAAATAGTACAGTCTGCATTCACGCGATCTGGATACAAAAACGCATAATATTTTATTGGAGAAACACATGTTAAAAAAATCTGTCTTTTCTTTCAAATCATTATAACTCCACTTATGTATATTAACGCAGAAACCGCCTTTCTGTTAATAGACCCGGTTGCAAGATACAATGGTTTTGCAGGAGCAGCATCAGCAATCGTAAACGATCCCTCCGCAATGTATTTTAATCCGGCTGGATTATCAAACATTGAAAATTTTGGATTAACTGTCAATAAAGCAACTTGGTTTAACGAAATTGATATTTACTATATTGCCGCTGTTAAAAACTTATCAAAATTTGGAAGTCTTGGAATTGCTCTATATATGCTTGATCTCGGGGAACAAGTAAAAATCGATGAATATGCGCACTATCTTGGTGAATATCGCCCATATTACAGTTATATTTCAGTCGGTTACGGAAAACGTATATATAAAAATATATCGGCTGGATTTTCAACAAAAGTAATAAAATCAAAAAAATATTTTGTTGGAGAGGGACTTGTGATTGGCAATGGATTATCTACTGACTTTGGAATTCAAATGACAAATATTTTTTCCAATCTAACGTTAGAAAAAAATTTCAATAACATCCCGTTCTCATCTTTATCTCTAAAATCAAAGCTCAAAGGTTTCTCTTTTGGTGCAGGTATATATAACATAGGTTCGGAATTCTCATATTCACTTCAGGATTCTACAGTGAGTTATGAATTTATAAAAACGATTCGACTTGGTGTGGGATACAATATTATTCAATCAAATCTTATAGCATGTAAAACGTGTTATGATTACCGGTTACAGCTAAAACATCCGAGGTATAGACATCAACGTTTTACACATATGTTCGGTGGCGAATTAACATTATTAAATATTCTAACAGTTCGATACGGAAAATATATTGCTGATAAATGGAGTCAAAATGACCAATCTATGTTTGGAATATCAGTTGGACCTGAAAAAATTCAATTCAGTTATAGCAAAAACAAAAATGACATGAAAGGCAATTTCGAATATTTTGGATTAACTGTGTTGTTTTAACTATATCTTTGAGAGAACATGTATATATTTTATTAATCCAAATAAAGTAAAAAACATAAAGACAGTGAACCAATTGAATCATCACAGCAAATTTAACCAAGCTCACACTAACAAAATATCAAGTATTGAAATAATCAGAAACCGCACCTCCCGGCGCAGTTATAAACCGGAAATTCTATCGGATAAGATTCAAGACCAAATTGATGAAATCCTTAAAACTATCCCTGCTGGTCCATTTGGAACAGATTCAAGTTTTCGGTTAATCCACAAATCCATGGCTACCGACCGGAAAATCAAACTCGGCACCTACGGCTTCATCAGCGGCGCTCAGTATTTTATTGTCGGAAAAACCGTTTCCGATATAGAAGCTTTCATAGATTTCGGCTACCGCATGGAATGGATTATCCTGCAGTTGACCGGACTGGGATTGGGAACCTGCTGGTTGGGCGGGACTTTCACCCGCAGCGAATTCGCCCGGTTGGTAAATTTACAGGAAAACGAGGTAATTTCTGCGATAACACCTGTTGGTCATGCAACAGAAAAACGCTCCATTCGCGACCGCCTGATCCGTCTCGGCGCCGGCTCGAAAAACCGTAAGCCATGGTCAGAGATGTTTTTCAATGGTGATTTCGATCATCCTTCGGACAATAAACAGATTGGCGATTACTCAACGGTATTGGAAATGGTTCGCCTGGCGCCATCGGCTTCCAATAAACAACCCTGGAGAGTGGTCCAATCAGACAACGCCTGTCATTTCTATTTGCAGCGGACGGCGGGTTACAGTCGCATGTTCCCGGCGATTGATCTGCAACGGGTTGATATTGGTATCGCCATGTGCCACTTTGAATTGTCCGCTCGTGAATTGCAGTTGAGCGGATACTGGCAGATTGCCGATCCGGGGTTGGCACTTCCACAAGGTACGGAGTATATTCTCAGCTGGATTTCTAAATAAAGCCAATATTCGTCAGGAGTGAGTTTCCAACAAAATAAAATATGGATTTATACGGCAAATTGAGGTTTTTTATACAGACTTGATAAAATTCCGTTGTATTTGTTGCAAACGTTATTTAATATCGTGATAAGGATTATGTTATTTGTAATGTAAAATGTGTGAAAATAAATCAATATAGGTGATAAAATGAAAGAAGATGAAAAAGTTAAAAAATATGCAAAAGTACCGGAAAAATATAGTATAAGAATTGCTGGATATGATGAATTTTGGCTACAAGAACAGATTGTAGATAATCCAAGTATAATAGGACTTGGAGATTTGATTTTAATTAAAAGAGAGAAGAAACAAAGCACAGGTGGCAAATTAGATATTCAATTAAAAGACCCCCAAGATAATTCAATGTACGA
>JAUVYH010000220.1 GCA_030603165.1 Fidelibacterota bacterium | reverse complement strand
CATTTCTATTCTAATTACGCTTTTTTTCACAAGTGTGGGATTCGGTAATGAAAACCTTATAACCGGTAGAATAGTATCACAATCAACGGGAAAACCGATTGATTATGCCAATATATTTCTCGAAACCGGCGAGGGAACTTATTCAAATGAATCCGGCGATTTTGTGCTGAAGTACACAATACTACCCGGCAAATTAACGATTTCCCACATTGCGTTCAGGGATACGACATTTATAGTAAATAAAAATAATGTCGGCGATATATATCTTATTCCGGGAGTACTAACGGGCAAAGATGTCTTTGTAACTGCCACGCGAGCTGTGAAAGGTAAGACGCCGGTCGCTTTTTCAGAACTTACTGTGGAAGAGATTCAATGTCGCTACACTGTCGAAGATTTACCGATGATCCTTGCTATGGAACCGGGTGTTTATTCTTATAGCGAGAGCGGCAACGGAACCGGTTATTCTTATGTACAGATTCGGGGATTCGATCAGAGTCGCATCGCCGTGATGATGAACAATGTGCCATTGAACGATAATGAAAGCCACCAGGTCTATTGGGTAGATCATGGCGATGTTCTCAGTGACGCCGAAGATGTTCAGATACAGCGTGGCATTGGCAACAGCCTTTACGGCGCTTCGGCTTTTGGAGGATCGATAAATGTGATTACATCGATTGGATCCGATAAACCGGAATTGTCGCTGAATGTAGGTGCGGGTTCGTATAATACGTCTAAAATCCATCTCAAAGCCGCTAGTGGAACGCTTTTCAATAAAAGAGTAAAACTATCGGCGAGGCTTTCACAAATTAAATCCGAAGGCTATCGCGATTTTCACGATACCGATCAAAAAGCCGGGTCTGTCGGGATTGAGTACGACGGTGATAAATTTACTCATCGATTCAGGGCATTGATAGGCTATGAACGAAGTAATCTCATGTGGGACGGCGTTTTTGCTGATGATATCAATGACCGTGAAAAGCGGCGCGCTGGTTATCAATCTTATATCGATGACTTTTTACAACAGGTTTATTCTTTGAACAGCTCCTGGCGGATCAGTGATCGTCTTCACTTCAGTAATGTTGCTTATTTGGTAAAGGGAAGAGGATATTACGAAGTGTTTAAAAAAGGATGTGACATTTACTCCTATAATCTGGATGTTAATGAACAATATTCCGATTCTCTGGAAATGGAGATGAAAACTGACCTTTTGCGAAGGAAATGGATCGTCAATAATTATTTCGGGATGATTCCGACACTGACATATATTCGTAATAAATATCGACTGGATATCGGCGGCGAGATTCGTTCCTATACCGGTGATCACTACGGTGAAATCGCTGATTTCTCAGATCCTGATTTATCGTCTTTAATTTCCGAAGACTGGTATCGGTATTATAACTATATTGGTGAAAAATTGATCACAACCGGTTTTGCTCACTTTGCTTTCGAGCCGCTGGAAAAATTAAAACTGATTGCCGATCTCCAGTATCAATATATTCACTGGAATATGGATCAGAAGAAAATCGGACATGCCGTCGGGTATCAATTGGATGCGGTGTGGAAATTTGTAAATCCGCGCTTTGGCGCGATTTATTCATTTACCGATGAGTTATCCATCTTTGCGAATTACGGGAAAGCCCAGCGCGAACCGGCAGACGATCAGATTATCGAAGCCGATGATGTATGGAGCGCTCCCCTAAAGGCGTCAGCTGAATTGATAAATGATTATGAATTAGGCGGTAATTATCGAAGCCGGAAATTCGAGTTCGACCTGAATCTGTATAGAATTAATTATAAAAACGAGCAGCTGAAAAACATCGATGTTGAGCAGGAGGGCGAGTACGTCTATTATCGTTCCGACGCGACATTACACCAGGGAATTGAACTGGAACTGAATTATCAACTGTCATCGTTTTGGGCAGTGAACCTGAACAGCAGTGTCAGTCAGCATATTTTTCAGAGCGGTGACTGGAAGGATAAAATTATTCCCAATGTTCCATCGATATTATTTAACGGTAGTTTGCGATTGAATCCGGTTGATCAGCTGACGTTTTTTATCAATATGCGCTATGTGGGGAAACAGTATCTCGACAAACAAAACTTCGGAACCAATGATGCTTTTTGGCTGTTGGACGGCGGCATCCGGTATGTATTTAAGAATATTGAAGTCAATTGTAAGGTGAATAATATTCTGAATAGTCTTTATTCAACCTATGGGTATGGCTATGAATGGGGTGGATATTATGCCTATTACTGGCCCGGAGCGACGCGGAATGGGTTTATATCGATTTCATACACGTTAAAATAAAATAGATAGTTAAATAAACCTGTAAGGTTTCCCTCAACAGAAGTCCTTTGAAATGAGTCAATAATTTTCTTTACTTTCGCATGATTCGTATGTAGATTTCCGACAGATATGTAAAGATAAGTTTACAAATAATAAATTACTTGTTAGTGAAAGTGATTTAACTATTTCAAAAGGAGGGCGTATGAGATGGGAAGGCTCCATCATTAAGGAGAGCGCCGCAGCGCAGGGGCTTTCTTTGGTCCAATTGGCTGCCCGGATCGGTGTCTCACGACAGGCGGTTAACGATTGGATAAAAGGACAGGTCCCAAAAGGATTGTATCTGATCACTCTTTGCGACATTCTAAACCTAGACCCCGACGACCTGTTTATTAAGGGTGAAGATGTCGCTATTCAAATGCCTGTTTACAGAACTAGGCGAAAAGCCAAAATCAAACCTGAACATGAAGTTCAGCTGGCTGAACTTGCCAAGGAATACAAAAACCTTTTTCGTGATAAATCAGCCAGTACAATTCATCCAACTCTAAAAATTAGCAATCGAAGTCCGGAAACCGCCAAAACAATAGCCAATAAATTGCGAAAAGCCGTTGAAATATCTTCTGATAAGCCTATGGATTACGAAGAGGTATTCAGACTTCTCGAAAATTTGGATATTCATGTCATTTTTCGGGATTTTCCGGTATCCCGACTGTATGCTTTTTATACCAGAATATTTGAACACAGGGTCGTTTTTGTTGATTTAAAAACTAACGTTCTGGATCTAATATTTCCTCTTCTGCATGAATCTGTTCACGCTATTCGCAATGAGAGTAAAAAGTTATTTGTCGATGATGAAGAGGAGGAATTTTGCGATATTGTGGCTAGCTATACTCAATTTCCAGAGACTTATATTAAACAGATATATGAGATGATCGTGGATTTAGATCCGCCAAATCAGATAAATATTCTAAAACAATTTTCACAGACAAACCATCATGCCATATGTGGTATTATCAAACGGATAAAGGATAATCATTCTGAGTTTGATCTATCTTATGGCGGCGCTGATACAAACCTGAAGAAGAATTTTCCAAAAATCGGAGAAGTACTGAGTAAAACGGACAATGTCCGCCAATTTCTTCAAAACTATCAGAATTTAAGCCCGATATTTTTTGATATTCTGTTAGATAAGGTGGAAAATCTTAATCAGCGAAAACTGGGTGAAATATTTAGTATGGAAAGTTATCTGGATATGGTTTCCGTCAGGGATGAAATGCTTCAGATGAAAAAGCTCAGGACGAAATAGTAATTCATATGGTTGTTTTATGTGATACTTGCAGTGTCTTAATGCTGATTCGTATTGCTCCGGAGATGTTTGCCGATGAGCGTTATGAGTGTGTCACCATCAGGAAAGTGTACGAAGAATTTACCAGAAAGCAAAAATTTAAAACAAAATATCCCTGGAGAAATGTATTCAGATCAAAGATCAAATCTCTTGGCGCCACTATCGAAGAATCTGAAAGTGTAATGAGAAATTTTAAGTTAATAAGTAATTTAATCGACACCGATACCGTTATAAATCAAAGCAGCGGGTCATTCTTTAACTTGAGCAGGACTGACAGGTATATCGCTGCTTGCGCCGCAACATACCATTATGATGTATCCACCGTCGATGGTGATCTTATAGACTTTTTGAAACAGGAATTCAAAACCAACGTTATAAAACCCCTGGGTTTAATTAACCGATGGTTGGAGAAAGGCTTGATCCATTGGAATGATGAAAAACAATCGGTTATCGAAGATTGGCATACCTGTAATGAAGCTGCCCAGGATCGAGCAGACATTGATAAATTTCATCATTTGACACGGCGAAAATATCCCAGTCTTTAATTCGGTAGCTATTTGATTCAAACTGTTTTTGTATTATTTTTCAAGTGCTTAGTAAAATCAATAGAATGGGAATAATTACGGACGGTAAATCCTTAAATATTAAACAGGAACAAGTGAAAAACCTTGAGTCCGTCATAGTTGGTTGATTCTTAACCTCGATTCGACAAATTAGCCTCAAAAATGCTAAAATATTGGGAGTCGGCCTTCGCAAGTTGTTGTTTTAATTAGTTTGATTTGTCGGAATCGCAGCCGTAGTGCCTGAATATATATTTTATACTTGGTGGGGC
>JAUVYH010000193.1 GCA_030603165.1 Fidelibacterota bacterium | reverse complement strand
ATCGATAAAAAAATAATTCGTTGTTAAGTAGTTCAATAGATGTTCTAATGCCTAATTCCTTTTGAATATTTTTTGGACCTAAAAACAATAAAATTATTTTTTTATTATCATACTCTAATAGTTGTACTAATTCTTTTTTGAGGGCATATAAAAATTTATTTACAGTTTTTTCTTTATACTTTAAAAATCTTAATATTGCTTGAAATACTATATGTCTTTTTTCATCATACCGTATATTTTTTTCGATTTTTATTTGTTGAACGAGAATATCAGTCAGCATTGTTTGCTGAGCCGGATTTCCAATTGTAATCGGAATACCGTCTTTGATTTCGAAAGATGATACAATATCTTTTAAAATTAGTTCTGCTTTTTGTCTATCTATAATCTTCATATTAAACGGCTAACTATAGAGTGAGTGGATTGATTCAATGTAATACATTCGCTATTTCAATACTTTCAAATTAAAGCAAATAATGTTTTTATTTTCCAATAAGTTCTACAATGTGTTATATGTAATATGTTCGATATTAATTGCAACAATATTTCTGAAAAGACTAGATTCTTCACCATCTTTGCTTCCATTATTGTATTGTCATTAATTTGACCCTATTCACTGCCGCCCGGTCTGAGAATCAGATGACAGTGTAATTATGTCGTTCTCTTCTATCTTTTGAAATATTCTATCAATTTCCCGCTGTATCCCTATCGTTTTTTCTAATGCCGTTACAATTTTGCAATAGGTTTTTTGCTCCTCCAGCGACAAAAGCCGCCCCTTGCGATCTTTCAGCCATTTATGGCAAACCTGGTATCCGCCGATCCGGTAATTCCAGACTTCCGGCGCGACACCCTCGAAATATTTATCAGGATTGATATACACGCGTTGTTCTCTTGCTTCATATCTGACTTTATCAACAGTATCATTCTCACCGCTACCCTGATATTTGGCTATCGGGGAATCAAGAGCCGGGCTTTTCAGCAGGTGCAACTGCGCCAACTGATCGCCAAAAAGACTCATCTGGATAGATAGTCCATTATCTTCAGTAAACGGTATTCTTGGGAAATCGATCTTCAGAAATTCTGCATATTTTTCCCGGTATGTCGGACTGTACAATACTCCATAGATATAGTGCAGTATTGCCTCCGGTGATGGCGTCATGTTATAAACGGATGTCAATTGTTCCAGTAATTTCTGTACGATATTAGGCTGGCGGCTGGTCTGATGCTGGTTGAAAAGGTTTTTATTTTCTTTGGGATAGATATACAATGGTGCCTGCTGTATAATTCCCTTCGAACTAAAAAAAGTTCGGTTATCAACAATGTTTTCTGTGATTAGGCAATGCGTATATGGCATATTTCCAGAAAATTGCCTCATGAAGCAGATAGCGATATTTTCTTCCAGCATGTGACGCATGACTTCAGGTCTTCCCCAATCAACCATTTTATCAGTGTAATAAATTGTTCTAATATCAAAAGGTCGATAAAGAATCTTCTGATAATATGAATTCCAATCAGAATCTTCTAATATTTTTTTCCTGGCTACTGATATTTTCCAACCTCTGGTATCTTTAAGATTATATGTTTGTTTAATTATTTCATCCGACAAAGAAAAGTTCCTAAATTGAAGTATTCTATTTTTGATTTCATTTTTATCAAAACCAATCACAAATTTATCTCGCGCAGTAACAATTCCAGTGACATTTACTGGAAATATTTCATTTATTCGAGGCCAGTTTAAATATTCCATAATCTCTGAAGTATTCCTTTGAATAAAGAAATACCATGGTTTATCAGGTTTTAATTCACCATATATATTTTTACTGAATTCACTATTTTCAAGCCATTCATATTTACTTTCCCGTGTACCATATAGATCAGTTTGATATATTTTTCTTTTTTCTTTCTTCTTACCCTTAACAAATAATACTATTGCTACACCCTGCCGAATATCAAAGACATTTTCATCTTTACTTCCATTAGGTGCAGTCTCTTTTTTCAGGCTATTGCCGTGCAAGTCGAGAATATAGATTTCGTCAAAGGTATTCATCAGGCTCTGGCGCATGCCGCGGAATGTAGGATTATCCAAATAACTGTGATTGGTGATCATACCAACGATGCCGTGCCCGGCTTTCTGGATTTTCCACTGGGCAAAGCGCAGGAATTTGACATAATCATCCTGCAACCAAACCTTCTTTTCACCCAGTGGTTTACCATCAACTTTATAATAACTCTGAGCGCCGTCGATATCCTCTTTCAGCAGCTTTTCCGTCCAGTCATTGATATTGGCTGAGATTCCTGAATAAGGCGGATTACCGAGAATGACTAAAATTGGCTGGTCTTTCTTGACTTTCCCGGCAAGGTGGCTCTCTTCACTCAGCGAACCGAGTCCGGGAATTACGGTCTGTGAGAGATCATCCATTTCCAGTGCGTTGGTCAGGTAGAGATTAAAGCGTTCATCATCCTGCAATTTGTAGCCTAATTCCTCAAAGAGAAAACTCATCTTCAAATGTCCGATGGCATAGGGCGCCATCATCAGCTCGAAGGCATAGAAGTTTTTCAGTATCTGGTTTTTGATCAGCTTGTGCTTGCCACCCTCGCCGTATTTACTGACATATTCCTCTACCGCCAGTTTGACCGCTTCGGCGGGAAAGGTCAGAGTACCGGCAGCGGGATCGAGAACAGTAACTTCGGGACTGGCAAAGCCGTCTTTTAGACCGAAATGGGATTTCAGGATGGAGTGAATCGCCCGCACGATATAGCGCACCACCGGTTCCGGCGTGTAATAGACGCCCCGGCGTTCCCTGGTTTTAGGATCGTAAGCCGCCAAAAAAGTTTCGTAGAAATGAATGATAGGGTCTTTGCCTTTACCCTCGATAAAGTAATCATGCAGGATTTTCTTCACATCTGTTGCTTGCAAAACACCGGCGATATCATCCACGATTACCTGCAGGGCTTTAGGCGGATCTTCCAATGAGATAAAACGAAAGACATCCCGTAGAATACCGATGGTTTTGGGAATGTATTTAAACGCCATTTCGCGGTTGAAATTATCCTCCGCCCGGGTTCTTGCCGCAAAAAGTCCATAAGTAATTGTTTGTGCGTAAAGATCGGCGAACTGTTTCTGCGTTAACGTGCCGATTAAATACTGTTTAAATGCTTCATAAAAACCCAAAACAGCCTTGCGACCTTCACGCTGTTCCTCTTCCAATTCCAGGGCGATCACTTCGTCCCGCAGGAAGCAGGTCCGTCTCGCTAATTCCAGTGCCAGTGATTTGGCGGAACGGATCGCGGGCATGGAAAATGAGAAAAACATTTCGAGCAAGTGGAAGAATTCTTTTTCATTTTCCAACGGCGGAGCGGTTTTGAGTTTTTGCGCCAGGATTGGTCTGCCTATTGATACTTTATCAATAAGTTTACCATCCCGGTACAGCCGGAATTCATAGAAGTTTGTCAGGATCACATTGGGGAAAGTGGAGCGGTAGCGTTTGAGTTGTTCGGTGTCTTCAATCCAGTCCAGGTTTTTGACCGACGGATATTTGGCTTCGATATAGCCTGTAATGTGGTATTTACCGTCCCAGATACGAAAGTCGGGATTCCCGGCTTCAGTCTTTTTCGGCAGAATCGTAACGTCAATCTTTTTGATATTATTCGCTTCTGTATAGACTTTGATCAGATTTTCGAGATGCTTATAATAGCTTTCTTCCCGGGCGTCGCCCCGGTTCATCGTTGTTTGCAGGTTCTTCAGATATTCCTTAATCATAAATGGCACCGTCTATTACAGGTTGTAGTGATAGCCGACTGTTTGTAAATGTGTTCATATTTTTTCCGTTCATAATGGTTTCGGACTATTTTATTTAATATTGGTGTCAATTGCAAGAAACAAGTAGGTCGATTTTTTTAACCGGCCCACTAATCTATAATTCAGACTTAAAGAAAATTGAACAGATTGATCGTCAATTATCCTTTTCTGAATTCCGTTTTTCCACATTTTGGACAGTGTGGTAAAGTATCATCCCAGTTGTCTAATACAACCTTCTGTCCGCAATTTTTACAATAATACGTTCCTTTTCCTGGTTTTTCACCTGTGGTTGCGTCGGGAGCTTACTCCCGACGATCCTTTTCATACCGTCAGGTCTGAGGACCTGACGCAACCATAGAAATAATTTGCTGTAGTGCAAAAAAGATAGTCTTCTCCGTTACCCCGATTATATTTTGGTTTTTATCGGTATCGTTTGACACATTATACCATAAAATGATGTCTTCCAAATAAAAAATCAATTCTTTTCACCAAAATATTTTGGTTTGTATTCCCGCGCCGGATCAATTCTCCACGAATATGGTCCGTCCCAGCTTTTAAGAAATATCTGTGATAGTCTTGAGTTAAGCTGAGTATTTTTTACTACAATGGCAATATTCCGTGAATCATAAAAATAATTCCGTTTCCAGTTGCTCGACCCTATCCAGCTCAATGAATCATCAATAATCATCATTTTGCAATGCTCTACTCGTGAAAATGAAATATAACCCCCTGACCATTCAGGTATTGTGCTCAATTTCACATTTAGGTTAGCTAATGCTACTAATTTTTTCAAATAGGGCATTTCATAACGCTTTTGACACCAGTCGGAGCAGAGCAGGCGAACATCCACTCCGCGTGCGGCGGCTCTCCTCAGCGCATCATCCAATTCATCAAAATGACCTCCTCCTCTAACAGAAGGCGAATAGGAAAGTAACTGAACATAGACCCTTTTTTGAGCATTATCAATTAATTCAATGATCGCGGGTAGATCAAGTATAAAACCTGAAGGAATATTCCCATCGGGACTGGCAGTCGCGAAAAATTTTACCGGTTCCCGTTCATTTCCCTTTACCGTCATCCATTCAATCTCCCGGGAAAGACTTTGAGGCAGCATTCGCTTTGCATTGCATTGCTTCCAGTCCAATTCAAAAAGTTTCGTCATTTTCTTTGCATAGGGAACATGGCGGATGCGGAGTCCCAGTTCGTGAATATGATCCAGCGCCCGCCAGTCGAAATTCTGGCTGCCGATGAATACCTGCCAACGATCAACGATAAAATATTTACTGTGCTGAACGCCGCCCTTTGAGCCGAATACATTTATTAATCGAACTTGAATATTTTTGTGTTTACTAAACCGCTCCAGGGTCTCCGGATAGGTTTTTGACATCTTCTCTTCCGCAACGATCCGAACTTCCACCCCGCGATCAGCGGCTTTTTCAATCGCCCGGATAATGGGTTCCAGCGCCTCACCCTTCTTATTGGAAATATAAAATTGCTCAATATCGATAGTCGATTGAGCATCGCTGATCATTTCCAGCCAGACGTCAAATGTATTTCGGATATCAGGGTTGTCCAGCGTGGTCTCCACCGGGATACTTTCGACAATTTCAAAATCGTCATAAGGAAGTTGGGCAGAAACAATGCCCACCAACATGACGAACAATGCTATCAATTTAATTTTATTCAAAATCCTCATGCCTTTCTCATTACTGTTTCTCTCATAGAGATGCCTTTGGC
>JAUVYH010000224.1 GCA_030603165.1 Fidelibacterota bacterium | reverse complement strand
CACGACCAGAGTCAAGCCTTAATATCAATTATTGTGGCACTACATATTTGAACTTATTCAGACGTTTATCGCCGTAAGTGCTTGTTTTTATTGAATAATACATTTTGAAACATCAATTAAGTGTAGAAGAAAAGTTAGACTATAATCCCAAATAAAAGTCACTGTTTGCCAATATTTTGGCATCAATGTATCATAAGCACGACCATAAATTGAATATGGGTTATCACGTTTAAAATATATTACACTGAAAATACTCATGTAATATAAACGAAGAATATCCTTATCGTCAGTTTCTAAAATCGGCAAATGTCCTGAATACCTGGAGTTACCCGGTGTAAATATTGCCTTGATTTCTTCATTCCAATCATCACCGGCATCTTGAATGAATTTATCTCCATTCATTGAAATAGAATCATAGAGATTTTGAGCGCCTTCTAACGTCTCGTCAATAGTTGTTATATAAAACATCTGTTTATTGGCGCCGGCAGACAATTTTAACATAGTTTCCAATCCATTGCCATTAACATTGTCTGCATTAGGATACAATCCCTGAATTAAATATGCCTGGCTGTTTTGCGCACTGGCTAAAACATATTTTCGGTTTTGATCAATTTCTATTTTATTATCTGTTTCGTGAGGCGGTATAAAATTGTACCATTTATCTATCGATTTTGTTACTGCCCCGCGAAAACGCAATTTTATTTTTAGTTCTTTTTCAACACCGCTTCTGTTATCTATTTCAATTTTAACAATAACAGCCGTTTTTTTAACAGCTAACGCGGTCGTTGTCTTAATATTTATTCCTTTATAATCAGCTTCCCGTACTATTCTGTCGGGATACCAGGTAAATTTTACAGGAATATTTAAAGAAGGAAAATAACGATTATCAAGATATAGTCCGCCAGTAACCACATCCGAGCAGGCAAAGGGAGGAAAGTTCACACTCCGGATACCGGTTAGGTCAACATCAGCCTGAACGCAACCTAAAAAATTGGTCAATCCGGGTGGGTTGAACATATCACCAAATTTGTGTATCAATGTATCGCTCTTAAGGTCATCAACTCTATAAATCATTGTTTCTCATCTAAAAAAATCGGATAACACATTAAATATTTATTTACGTTTAACTTGTATCTCTCTGATTAATGAAAATATTGAGGTTGTTTTAGCATTCAGATCTAGTATATTATTTTCTTAATTACCACAAACAGCTATTGCTTCTTCAGCCGCTGAAGCGGCATCGGGAGAATAAATATCTGCGCCGATACTCTTACAATAATTTTCTGTTAGTGGAGCTCCACCTATCATAATAGTTACTTTGTCTCGAATGCCTGCATCGCAAATAACTTTTACCACATTCTCCATTTGGAGCATAGTAGTCGTTAATAGAGCAGAACAAGCAATAATTTGGGCATTGTTTTCCTTAGCCGCATTAACGTACTGTTCGGGAGATACATCAATTCCTAGGTCGATGACTTCTAATCCTTTACCTTCCATCATGATTTTAACGAGATTTTTCCCAATATCATGAAGGTCGCCTTGTACTGTTCCAATTACGACTTTACCCTTAGCCTGGACGCCGCCACTCTCTAACAAAGGCTTTAGAATTTCAATACCGGCATTCATTGCCCGTGCAGCAATCAGAACCTCCGGAACATACACCTCGTTATTCTTAAATTTCACTCCGATAATATTCATACCGGTCATCATTCCTTCTTCCATGATGGTTTTTGCATCCATTCCCTCATCAATTGCTTTTTGAACAAGATTTTTGAGGTTATCAGCTTTCCCCTTTTGCAGTAATTCAGATATTTCTTTCAATATCTCCAAAGCTTTTCCTCCTTCAATAGTTTTTAATCTCTTTTTAACCTATATATCAAATTCAAGTCTTAACGTAATGATTTTCTTTTTTGGCACTACTAAGTGAACTTGATTATTATCTTTCATTGGAATATTTCCAATATGTTCTTCACTCAATTTCTGTTGGTTAACTTTTTTCATCGGAAATTTCGTCTTCAATTTTCCAGAAACCGTATCTTCCGTTGGATTATAAAAACGAATTATAATAGCATCATTTTGTTCGCTTTTCTTAATTGATGATAATATAAGTGTCTCAGGTTCAAGTTCAATAAACGATTCGGATTTACTTAGCCTTTCGCCTCGATACCGACCGTGATGAACACTCATAATCGGATATTTATGTTCCATTTCTTGCCGTAAGATACCATTAGATTGCCAGCTGCCTTTGCAAAAATAAAGGGATAGATCATACTCCTGTTTCCCGAGACACTGGGAACCTTCATTGCCGACTCGTACAGCCAGGTCTTCTCTGCCAATACCTGACAATTTAGGATAGCCGTAAGCTCTTAGAAGAGTTAAAGCAATTGTTCCGCTGTCATTATCCAGCACCTCATATTCCGGTAATCCGAAATCTAACACAGCCATACCTCTAATACCATTTTCTACATATACAAATCCGTTATGGGGATTGGCGCCTGTTCTGGGCTCAAGCCATTCCGAAGTATCAGGAAGAAATACAGGACGTTCCAGAACATCAAACTGCCCGCTGACAATGGATTTCTCCGGATGAAAACCACTGTCAAACATTATTCTCAGACGATGATCTTTGACAGTATTATCCAAATCGATCTTTATATGCAGTTTCGGATCGCCGTGCTTTAAAGTAACCGTTGCTGAAATGAGTAATTCCCTTCCACATTCGCTGCGTTTTTTCGTTGCCCGAATCAGTTCTACCGGCAGCTGCATTTTGATTGTTATTCGGAATGAAGTCAGTAGCGATCCATCACTGATTCGTTTGATTTCAGCGGCCGATCCCAATGAATTAATGGATAAATTACTATCACCAACCGGCGGTGTATGGGTCCAGGGATCGCCGGATTCTCCCGAATCTTCAAACCAGAGTAAATTCCGATAAACTTCACCGGTTATTTTATCGGTAACTTTCAAGGTTCCATTCGCTTGAATTTGAACCTTGAGAAATTCATTTTCCATAGTATTTGTCGCAGTAATCTGAGAACCGTAATTTGCTTTCGTACCTTCTTCTGGTTTCACGGTATAGGTTTTAAACCCCATTGCGGGGATTTTCTCAGCCTCAAAAGCAATTTTCCACTTAGTTGTAAAAATAGTGGTTGGTGTTTCATGAGGTTCTATGGGAATCAGGTAACTCTCTTCCCGGGAAATAACCTGATGTTCAATCTTCTGTCCTTTGTCATCATAGACCGAAAAAGCACGAATCTCCTTCTCCCTGGGAAAATCAATATAGACTTCCGGAATATCGTTTCGTTCAAAAGAAAGAGGATTGAAGACCGTTACCAGCACATCCTGAGGATCGGCATCGGAAGTATCAATACAGGATACAATTTCGCCCAAAGCATTTTTGGTTAATGATTTTCCGATAATATCTGCCTGATCAAAACGGTACATCATATCTTTATGAATTTGGTCGGGACTTAAGCCTCCTATACTATCATGAGAATGACAGGAAAGAAGGTATTTCCAGGCTTTTAAAAGTGGATTGAACGGATACTCTTCCTCTCCTAAAAGTTCTGCAAAACAGGAAAACGGCTCTGCCCATTGCAATAATGAACGCTCTACTTCTGCATTACGTTGTTTGATATAAATTCTGGAAGACAATGAATCTTTTAAGAAAGCATTAAACATATTATCCGGACTTGGATGACGCCGCTCGCCCTTTAAAACGGTCAATTTTTCTGGTTTAATCCTCGATTTTATGTCTTCAAGAAATAGTGGCAAGGAACTATGTAAAAACTTCCAATCAGGATTAACTTTATTTGCTTCATCAATAATTTGTGGCAAGTGTTTATTGGGATAGGCGCTGTCCATTCCGTCAAAAAGTACCAGACAGTCCGTGGTTGCCTGCTCCAGAATATCCTCCATGGCGGCAATAATTCCCGGCTTAACATTTTCAAGATTACAGGTCTCGCCGTAGGGAGAGCGAATAATCAGAGGTTCCTCTTCATGATCCTCATCTGCAAGATTCAGATGAAAAGGCAAACAACCTTCTTCCCCCCACCTAAATCCCGGAAAATCCGCAGAGTGCATCACTGTACGGGAAACATAAATAAAAAAAGCGCCCCGGCTGACATGACGGCTTAAGCGAATCCCAAGTATCCGTGATTCGTCCGGCGATTCGAGAAAATATTCATTT
>JAUVYH010000102.1 GCA_030603165.1 Fidelibacterota bacterium | reverse complement strand
TAAACACGAGATAAAGCAAACCCGTTTTCAATGAAACGAAGTGGAATCAAACGGGTTTCGCGGATTATGGGAAAACATTCTAAGTTTATGACTATGTGCTTTAGTTGTGGTTCGGGGAATAAACCCAACCTTCAGAAGGTTTCATCAAGTATCCTGACCAGTCTGTAAATCTTACTATTAAGCCTTCTGAAGGTTTGTGGCCTTACCACTTGTCACAACGCTCCCCTGTAGAAATAGGCTTCACTTCGTTCCGCATTTCACCCCAAAGAAATAAAAAAATATTTCATAGGGTAAACAGAGCAGGCAATACTCCAACGCTCCACAAACAGGAATCAACAATCAAGAGTGATTGTTTTACTACTCGTCTCAACGTTCCCGCGCGATTATTAACTTTGCGAAAGTTTCTTCGGATAACGTAAAAGATTCAAGTAGATATCGTGAAGTATCAATAAATATTCCCGGAACGAGGGTAATGGTTGTATTGATGTTGATATATGCGGAGAGACAGGGATTCGAACCCTGGGTACCAGTTAAGATACACACGCTTTCCAAGCGTGCTCCTTCAGCCACTCGGACACCTCTCCAAAAAGCGCCATATTTTAAAATATATACATAGAATATCCAAGGATTAATAGTCCTCTATTTCTTCTTATTTCCTAACTTGGACAAGTCCCCGAAGGGACAGGCAGAGCCAAAAAATGAAAAAATATTTTAATAAACGCAGAGGCTCAGAGAACGCAGAGAATTATTAAATGTATAACAAACATGTATCCAGACCGAAACTGCTGACACATTTAAGACAAATACCTTTTGGAAAAAGTTTTCTGACAAACCCCGTGTAATATTTTTCCATTATTTATTAGCCATTATCCTTGCATTGATTATTACACGGGGTGAATTCACCTTCATATTATTTTTGTCTTTCTTATTACATGAGGTAAACTCTGCGTGCCTTTGCGACCTTTGCGCCTTTGCGTTAAAATTTTCTTTATCACGTTCAACATTTTTTTACTAAAGTTGAAATATGCTTTTTAACGTCGAGAACTCCAAAATTTCTTTACCCTATTGGATAGTTCTTATATATGTCCGGCGGCTACCGGATTCCATCAATGACTTATCCTACGGGGGTGAACAAAATAACAAGAATTTGATTTATAAGGGATTAATGTATCTTTTAGCTGTTTAATAATTGAGAATGGATTTCAAATCAGATAGTTGCCTCGTATTCCATACTTATAGCAATCGAAATATTTTAGGAAAAATATCAGGGAACCTGGAACGGGATCATCCAGATATGGGCTTTATATGCGCCTGTACCTGTAAAAATTGAATCATAATCAATGAGATCTATAAATAAGCGGTACACTTTTGTCCCATGCGAATTGACGCTGAAATTGCCGGTATGACTTCCGTCATCGTCGGAATCGCTTAGTCCTTTCCGGATCTTGTATATATTTACACCATGTCCGAAATGCGCCATAACCAATTCACCGGGCTGCCGGGGATATGGATCATCATTCTCTACTAAAACAGACGATAGCGTTACGGTTCCGTTATAGTTGATTAGCGGCAATGAATCTCGATTGAAATAGGTCAATAACGGATCCTCACCCTCCAAAGTAGGTAACACAATACTCGACGGCGTACCGGTAAGAGCAATTTGTGCTTGACGGATTTCAGGAGAATTGTCAGTGGGTTCAAATATCATGGGTGTTATTTTATGTAATTGCCAGTCTTTCGTGGCGTTATTGGTGTTCTGTGTTCTAAGAAAAATGGCTTTTTGATGTGTTCTGTGCGTAAAAGATTTTGTGGTTGAATCAACCGGAGAAAATGACTCTGTATAAGACCACGTAATGACACTGTCAACTGTATCCACGTGTGTTTCAACTATATAAGTTGTATCATAATCGCAAATTCCTGTGGTATCATTACATGTTGAATCGACTGTAAAGCCTGTTGTTTCATACCATGTAGAATCGATATATTGAATAGACGAGACTGAGCTGTCTAAGGTTATGTCATACAGGACTATTTTAAAATCACCTCTCAAGTAATACTTTATGTCAACATAAGCCGAATCCCACTTTATATCATAGATAATCGTTGTATCTACCTGGGAAATATTACGCCCTATCTGAATATTGGAAAGTTCGTATTCAACAGTGTCGGGAAAAAGCATTTTTGATAGTGATGAAGATGAGTAATCGATGAAATATGCCTTGCTGTCATTTAAGCCATCGATAGACAACGCGCCATCGGTCATTATCTTTTCATAAATTGTGCTTACTATGTCCTCTCTGTCGGGTAACACATAAACCTTTTCAATTTTCGTGCAGCCAACTGCCAAAATCGAAAGCCAGAAAATTATAAATCTTATTTTTAACATCGTGAGTATAATTTGAAATGTTTTCAGCAAAAATGAAAGCTGATTCAGCATTTTAATCAAAATTCTGCAATTTCTTTTTGATTTACTGGTATCTAAATGAATTCGTTTTAAATTTAGGTCATATTTCTCAATCAGATCATATAATCATTGCTGAGAATCATCATATGAAATATTTTTTATTCCCGCTATTGGTAATTTCCATTCTCTTAATATTTAACTGTCAGAAGAATCGATCGGAGGAATCTGTGTCCTTAGTCATTATTAATGCCAGGATCTGGACTGCAAATCCCAACCAGCCATGGGCGGAAGCGATTGCAGTAAAAGACAATATCATCACTTACGTCGGAGCGACAAGACAGATAAAAAAGTACATTACCGAAGAAACAAAAGTAATCGAAGCCGCCGGAATGTTTGTCTGTCCCGGATTCACCGATTCACATCTGCATTTACTGGAAGGCGGTTTTCATCTTTCTTCCGTGCAATTACGAGATGCTAAAACACCTGAAGAGTTTCGGGATCGAATCGCCGAATTTGCTAAAACTTGTGAACCGGGTGACTGGATTTTGGGCGGCGACTGGGATCATAGTTTATGGGGTGGTGAGTTACCACACCATAAATGGATAGATGAAGTAACGCCTGTTAATCCCCTGTGGGTCAGTCGTTTAGATGGGCATATGGCTTTGGCTAATAGTCTTTCCCTGAAGATTGCAAATATTGATAAAAATATAGTTTCGCCAGCCGGTGGAACCATTGTAAAAGACGAAAATGGTGAGTTGACCGGAATTTTAAAAGATAACGCCATGGAATTAATTGACAATGTAATCGGCGAGCCAAGTGATTCACTAAAATACCGGGCGCTGGATGCCGCCATGCAATATTTACTGGAACAAGGCGTCACAACAGTTCATCACATGGGTTCCTGGGATGATCTTCGGATTTTTGAACATTATAACAAAAAGAATAAACTCCGTATCCGTATATCGGCGGCAGTCCCTTTGTCAACATGGCAAAGATTAGATAAAAAGATCAAAACAAGCGGCTCAGGTGGCGAGTGGCTTCGAATTGGTGGATTAAAATCCTTTGTTGACGGCTCGCTGGGTTCGCATACTGCTCTTTTCCATGAACCATACACTGATCTTCCCGGTGATACCGGGTTGCTGGTTACATCGAAAAAAGATTTGTACGAAATGATACTGCGAGGCGACTCATGTGAAATGCAATCCATTACTCACGCTATTGGAGATAAAGCCAATACAATAATTCTGGATATTTATGAAAAAGTTGCTAAGGTAAACGGCAAACGGGATAGACGTTTTCGGGTTGAACATGCCCAACACTTCCGCGCTGAAGATATTCCACGATTTCATGATTTAGGTGTCATTGCCAGTGTGCAACCATATCATGCTATCGATGATGGTCGCTGGGCTGAGCCCTTGATAGGACACGATCGGGTTCAACGATCATACGCTTATAACAGTCTGTTAAGATCCGGCGCTGTTGTCGCTTTCGGGAGCGACTGGTACGTTGCGCCGCCCGTTCCACTTTTGGGCATTTATGCCGCTGTAACCCGGCAGACACTGGATGGATTGAACCCAGACGGCTGGGTTCCCGAAGAAAAGGTATCCGTTGAAGCGGCTCTGAAATGCTATACCCTCTACCCTGCTTACGCATCTTTCGAAGAAAAATTTAAGGGGTCTATCGAAGCCGGTAAAATAGCCGATATTGTTATGATCGATAGTGATATAACTGAAATCCAACCCGCTAAAATTCAACACGCCAGGATAATGATGACCATTGTCAATGGAGAAATTGAGTTCAGGCAGAAATAGTTTTCCATTTTCATCGACAATTTCAATAAATAATCGAATTGGGAAAAACATCAGGAGATATTACAATGAGCAAGAATAAGACTTTTGACCGTCAATTGGCTATGACCGCGTGTTATATGCGGTTTGTCTTCTGTCAGTCAGTATTAGAGCTTAATTGACAGTTGTAATTGTCCTCCGAAACCAAGTTCAACAATTTTCTGTAAAGTCGAAATACGTACCTCTTTAACATTATTCTCTATTTTTGAAATATAAGACTTTGTTGTCCCACATTTCTCCGCAAGTTCTTCTTGTGTCAAACCTTTCTCAAGTCTGGCTTCATGAATTAACGCTCCGATTTTAAATGTCTCATAACCTGATTCTAATTTGTCACGTTTTGGAGTTCCGCGTTTACCGTAGTGTTCTTCTTTGAACTGCTCAAGTGTTTTAATTCTATCTTTTTTCATTGTAATATTCCTCCTTGCTCGATCCATTTGAAACTACTTTAATCATTAATTATTCTATTGTCAAGTTTTAGGCTTAAAGAAAAAAATCGAAAAGGAGGTTGATGAAATTACTGGAACGGAAGGTTAAAGTGGTACACTTTTCACGACCATTTTTGGTACATTTATTCGCGACCCTTGACACTCGCATAACCGCTTATAGACGACATATTGTTCTGTTTGTTTTCTGTGTAGCTCATTTGAACTTAATTGAAAATTATTCGGAATCTTTTAATAACAATCCCAAAATTGAAAATTATCGTGGATGATAAGTTGTTTTGTGAAGCAATCTTAACTTTCAAATTTGTATAAAAGTTGTAATTTGAAAACATCTCAAATGTTGCGCCAAATCCCATTTTTAAGGCTAAATTAAATTTTCTTTTACCACTATCCATCCAACCATCCTCCTCACTAAAACCCCAATTATCAGTATTGGAAAACCTCTCTCTATATGGCACAACCTCAATATTTGTTAAAAAGTACGGTGTTAAATATCGCACTGTCTTTAAAGTAGATAGGGTAAGTGATGAATTAACCAAATGTCTTTCATAAGTCAAATTATAGCAGGCATATGGTTTCTCTATCAGTTGCCATAAAACATGAAGATTTTCTTCATCGAACGGTATTCTGTAATATGCATTGTAAATTGAAACTCCAAAGGAGAATAAATTCGGTTTAAAATAATATCCAATTTCAATATTTAAACCCATTTTGGGGGTTGACATAGATTCATCGTCAGGTGACATCCCAAGCTTATTAACTTTTAAGGATGTGTTTACGGGAAAACCGAATTTGGCAATTATTAAGCCATAGTCTGAAAGCGGTAATCTGGTAGAAGTAATTTTTCGTAATTGTTTTGCTCCGAGTGATGTCATTAAATCTTTTGTAACTAAGGCAATACCATCAGTTAAAAGGTAATCAATTTTTTCATTGAAATCTTTCTGAGCATTACCTAAAACTTCTCCTGTCTCAACTGATATAAATCTAACGGATATTGAAAAAATAGATCCTACTTTAGATATACTACCGCCGATAATATTTTCAACGGCAAGTAATTTCCCAACCTCAATAATACAAGCATCATCAACACATCCAGACAGTTGAAAATTTTGTTCCTTTAAGATTTCTTCCATCATTGCTCTTTCAATGACGATAAAATCTCCACTACGATGAATTTCAAATCTCAGACGATCTGTCAATGCTTTTGCTTCTCCTTTTGATATTCCAAGAGCATCAAGTTCAGCAATAGCAATAGTCTTTTGGGCAAATGAAATGTTAAAAAGTAAAAAGATAAATACAATTAATTTGATTAATAATTTCATATTAGCCTCAATGAATATAATTATTTTTTCACTCTAATAATAAACCTGTCAAATACTTCGACTTTTTAAAGGTCATTATCTTATCATCACCATCTTTTTCGTCTTGATAAAAGTTTTACTCTCTGTTCTGGCAACAATCCTTAAGAAATACAAGCCGCTTGCCGCTAATCTCCCCTGCTCATCCTTACCATCCCAGACTATTGTATAGTATTTGGCTTCATGACGATTATTAGTAAGCGTCTTAACTTTTCTTCCCAGAAGATCATAGATATTGATCAGGACGTCGCTTTGTACTGGAATGGCATATTCAATCACAGTTTGTGAATTAAACGGATTCGGGTAATTCGGGAATACTTCAAATTTATCGGGTATGGGCTGAAACCGGGTTGTAATTACATCGGACAATATTAATTCTCCTGTTTCGTTAATACCCTCAATACCAATGATAATATTAACCGGATTTCGCTGCTTTGACTCGATGGTAAATATCACAGGGACATTGGATAATTCTTCATTAAACGAATAATGGACGTACTCGGAACGATTGCTGTCTATACAGTCGGCATAAAATTCAAATGTCAAATCCGTGGGTTTGGACAGAGATTGTTGTTTTTTATTTATGGTAATAATTTCCAGATCATATTGCAGAACAATACGCTTTCCGGCGGATGCCCGGGAATAAATAATCAGATCATTGCCTTTCTGCTCAGTTGTGAAACCGCCGCCAAAGGATAATTGAGGCATCGTAATAACATGTTTCCCAAGTCCTACAAACCAGTTCCACATCCTGCCGAATGTCATGGCGTCTTCGATATTGAAAAGGCTGTCTGTCATTGTAATGAAGTGCGGTATATCTCCGCTAACGGGACCCAATTCATATTTATAGTCTTTGCTGTACCAGCCATTGGCAAACAACGTTAGGTCGTTAAAATCAACCTGGTCATTGCCGTCAAAGTCACCGGAATAATTGACATAAACCGTAACTGTGTCATCATCCAGCGGGCTTCCTTCAAAGGCGTCATTTTGATTGCCGTCCAGTCCATAACCATAAGCATTCGTTATCTGATCAGCGGATAGAATTAACGATATTGTATCTCCCGATATAAACGAATTCTCCGGGTAGATAGAAACGTCCTGATCATTGTTTAGAAACTGTAAGTCACAAGTCAGATCTTCCTCTATGGCGCTGCTAAGGAAAAGCCCCGTACTGAATTGTTCTGTATTTAATGTCTGGGAGAATCCCAATTGAATCGTATCAAGCGGTGATATGATCGTGCTGTGAGATATGAGTTTCGGATAAGTAACATATATTGTGAACAGTCCGGCGCTGATTGCTTCATCGGATAATCCGACACTATCAGTTGCTGTTACTTTTATTTTACATTGGTCGGACGGAGTATCGGGAATCAACCAGGAATATTCGCCGTCATTAGATTCATTTTCAGAGATTGAAATCCAGGTATCACCAGCGTCGGTGGAATAGACTATATCAATTGATTTAATTGCGACATTATCAGAAGCATTCCAGAAAATTGATCTTGTACTCATAATCTCAAAACTTGAATCTGAAAACATTGACAACAAATCGACTTCCGGCGGTGTATTATCAGTAACTGAGAATAACGGACTAAATTCAGCACCCGTATTAAAATAAATATCCTTAGCTTTAACCCTTATTGTAGCGCTATCGGTAACACCTGAAGGAATCTGAAATCTAAAATAGTTCGTATCCGGCGAAACTATGCCCATAGTCCGTCCACTATATCCCCCATCTTTGGAGTAGGACACAACAATACAGTATAATTGGATATTATCGGTTGCCACCCAGGTGACAGTAATATCTTCATGTTCGGGTATTGAGAAACCTTCTTGTGGTGTCAAGACTTCCACTTCTGGTCGAATATTGTCAACAATTGAGAAATATTCCGAAGTGTCCGCTGCGGAAAGACCAACCGGATCAAAAGATTTAACCTTTATTCTACAGCTATCTGATACAATATTCGGTACTATCCAAATACAACTAAAGACTGCGCCGGCAACGGAATCAATTAGAGTAAATGGTTCATCGTTATTTGATAAAAAGATATAATGCATTCTGAATGATCTGGAATTATCCCCTGAGATCCATTCTATTTTTACCCCATCACCAATGGCGCAAGTATCTAAATCAGCAATCACTACTGAATCCGGCGGTGTATTGTCGGTGACCGAAAAATAAGGACTGTGAACCAGTGTATCGTTGCCCGATGTATCCCAGCCGTGTAGATAAATCATTGCTTGATCGGTGATACCTGCCGGAACATCGAATGTAAATTGTGAGGAATCCGCCGGAACTTTCCCCATAAATTGTAAGTCAACACCCGGTTCATTGGTATAGATAATCAACACCGAATCCATGGCGATGTTATCGGTGGCAGTCCAGGTCACTGTCAAGGGTTCATATTCGGGAATGGAGAAGCCTTCGACAGGATTTAGAATCTGAATTTCAGGAGAAATATAATCACCGGGAATTGCATAAACTTCATTAGAAAAATCACTCTCATTATATGCTGTATCAACGGCAGTAATTCGATAATAATAGGTCTGTCCATTTGTCAATCCATCATCAACATAAACTGTATCAGGTGGTGTTCCTACGACACTGTCAATCAGGGTTGATACGGTCAATGAAGTATCTCTGTAAATTCGATATTCCTTCAAATCACTAACAGTATTGGGAGTCCAGGTTAAAATTATTTGACGATCGAATGGTGTGGCAATAAGATTCTTAGGTGATGATGGTGTCCCCCAGCCACCTTCTTCAAAGAGTTGTTGAATTTTATATTCTTCAAGCACATTGTTATATATGCGGATGTCATCTATATCGCCCTTAAAGAATTCGTCACTACCTGGAAAATTTGCGCCGATATAACACTTCTCTGAAGCGCTATAGTCGATAACCTCTGTAAAATTATCTTCAAGTACTTTCTTGCCATCAATCCAAATAACTCTATTTTGTCCATCGTAGGTTGCAGTAAGGAAATGGAAATTTTCATCTGTTAACACATGCGATAAATACATTACACCTACATTATTACTTGCCGGCCAATTAGTCCAGATAGTAATCCCGCTCGAATCAGCGCATAAAGCATAATGATCAACAGTATAGCCATTATTAAAAACGCCTGCTTTATTCATGCTGCCAAGGTTGTATCTAACCCAAGCAGCAACTGTAAACTTTTGTATATCCAAACGTTCTTCATGATTAACTTCAATATAATCATCCACTCCATCAAAACTATATGCACTATTCTGATTCCCGAATCTATCAGTTGTTAGAGTTACACCACTAACTGTTCCGTTATTGCCATTCCCGCTTTCATCATTAGCATTGCCATTGAATGGATAATAGGCGATAAGACCTTTACTACTTTCAATAAAAATACTCCATTTGACATTACCACTATAATTTGATGTGTTTTGAACAACAAGTTCCCAAGTCCCTTGAATTGATTCACCGTTAACAATGTTTAAGAAGCCTATGGGTTTAAAACTCCCAATGTAAGGTGATGCCGCATCTGAAATAGATACTGATGCTTCATCATCAAATATCGTTTCGTACATTGATGCGCCATCTAAAGTTCCTGAATTATTATCACCCCTACATAGTTCAACACTACTGCCATTTGGTGACCTTAAAACTACAATTAGCCATTCAAGTCCATTACCAACACTTGAATCAAAATTGATATTAACATCAATATCTAATATTGTCCCAGTATCCGTAATCTCTAATTGACCAACGGTAATTCCAGGATTACTACTCGGTACATTAATATTTGGTCCCGGATATTCCGTCCCATAATAGGGGGGTTCAATAGGGATATTACCGTTTGTTTCTAAATATATACTCCAATTTGCTGTTCCTGAATAATTCGAAGAATTATAAATAATCAATTCCCAAGTACCTTGAATTGATTCGCCGTCAATTGAGGATAAATCACCTATAGGTTGAAAACTACCAATAAACGGTGGCATCGCATCTGATATAGAAACCGACGCATCATCATCAAATATCGTTTCGTACATTGATGCGCCATCGCAAGTTCCTGAATTATTATCACCCCTACATAGTTCAACACTACTGCCATTTGGTGACCTTAAAACTACAATTAGCCATTCAAGTCCATTACCAACACTTGAATCAAAATTGATTTTAACATCAATATCTAATATTGTCCCAGTATCCGTAATCTCTAATTGACCAACGGTAATTCCAGGATTACTACTCGGTACATTAATATTTGGTCCCGGATATTCCGTCCCATAGACATAAATAAAACATATTATTATAAGAAATTGACATATGAATCTGGATAATTGTTTCATTATTTTCCATTTGTATTTTATCACAATATTAACCATTCAAAAGTCCTTTAAAAACTCTTCGCTTTCTCTATCTTTTTGATATTGAACTAATCGTAAGTTATTCTCTACCCACTTGCTAACTGTATTAGTTTCATATTTTATTTTTTCACCATCAATTTTATATTCTTTCTTTAATCTTGATATTAATGATTTTTTGTTATCTATATTAATAATAACTATTTCTATTGTCTTTGGGATTTGACTAAAAATGAAATTTGCGATTGTATCTGCCAATGGTAAACTATAACCAATCATATAAATTTTTGTAGCAGACTTAATTTTTCTAACTGCCCTATTTACTAAATCCAGTTCATAGGATTTATTAAAATGTTTTAAAAAAGTTGGCAATATTACAACAGGATTATAAAATTGTTTTATTTTATATCGTGGATACTTTAATTTTATTGGCAATTCCTTGAAATAATTATTACCAGTTTTTGGATCGGATAAATTGATGCTTATGTCATCATTAAATTCAGTTTCTATCCCAATTTCATTTACCCAGTTAATAGAGCCATGAATTTTTATCAGATTTACTTTTGATTTTTCTATACTTCCTATTTGGACTTCTTCATATTTTGAAATTTTATTAAAACCATATCCATCAATAGGATTCCATATTCCTTTTTCACATAATCCTTGTTCAAGGAGCAAGTCATAATTAAAAGTTAATATATTGTCTCCAGGCTCTACTAAACTCAACACTTTCATTAAACCTGAGTAATTAGGATTATGATATCTATCAGGTGATAATAATTCAGCAATTGAATGTAATATAAAAGTTTTAGCATCTTTGAGAATAAATGGTGTGAAATTTTTCATATATGGAACAGGACAACTCTGTAAATCAACTCCTATTCCTTTTGGGATATAGGGACTAAAAATATTTAAATCTATCAAAGTCAGAAGATATTCAAGGTCAATAGGGTATAAATCTCGTTTATCATCTAATCTTTCAATTTTCGTTCCATCACTTTGCAGATAATCAATTATAGGCTTTGCCTGTTCTTGCAGATATTTAAATACTTCTTGAAAGGCCTTTGCGCATTCAAAAAGTTTATTTTCCTTTGGTTCAATGGATTCAGATTTCTTAAATATTTTATTTGTTAGATCTTTTCCTAAGGGTAATCCTGCAATGTCATATGAAAATCCCGCACCAAAAATAAATACTTTATTCATTTTCTATATTCCTAATCTTCTCACTCAACAACTACGATCCCATTTACCCTATGATTAATATTATATCTAAAAAATATCCATTTTCTCGTAAACATCGTATCCGGCACCTGGGCGTACAAGTCACCAAGCAGTAACAGTGCAAATGTTAATATCATGGATCGTATTAGTCGTGCTTTCAGCATTTACGGCTCTCTTTTTGCGATTTTACCCGGCTCGTTTCTCAAATTCCCGGTATGCGCTTTTCAGTATATACATCAGAAAATTGATATAATGCCAGGGATTATGTTTTCCCTCGTGCCAGCCTTTTGAACTCAGCTCCAGCGTTTCATAATAGCGTTCCTTATTCTCTTCGATCAATCGTTCCAGACTGATATATCTTCCAACTTTATAGCCGGCTTGATAGCATTGCAACAGGAACAGCAGGCGGGATACACGACCGTTTCCATCGCGAAATGGATGGATACACAGAAAATCGAGATTAAATGCCGCAATTGCAATCAGTTGGTGAATATAG
>JAUVYH010000079.1 GCA_030603165.1 Fidelibacterota bacterium | reverse complement strand
TCAGAACAAGGAACACCGATTGTTGATTTTTGAAGTTAAGATAGAATACCACTTTTCTCACGATATGGGATTTTTCGAATAAATCAAATTTATCCATCTGCTTCAACTTCTCATCCCGACACGTCGGGACGTTAATCCTTGTTCTTAAATGACCCGGTATTCGGTAGTGAAGACTTATCTTATTAGTTATCATTCCCAAGATGGGGCTTGGGAACGAGTTGTTATAAGTTGTTTGCGGTAAATGCCAATCCAGCAAAGATCATTTAGTGTCACGAAAAATAACGAAAGTGCATTTCTGTCAATGATATATTTGTGAAATTAGTGAAATTCGTGTAATTAGTGGACTACTTTCATATAAAGAATACGAAAAGATATACAACCGGTTGCTCATGATTTTATATCAGTGGGAATTATATAAAAACACCAAATTATTTTCATATCTAAGTAATTAATTATTAATAAGAAAATGATGATAATTTAATTTGACTGTTTATTGCCGGGTGAGTAATTTACGTAGCAATTTAACAGGAGACTGAATGATTAAAAGTATGACAGGTTTTGGGAAAGTTGAGCGGGGGCTGGAGAACGGTACATTATCGGTGGAAGTTCGGTCGGTAAACAGCCGGTACTTCGATTTCTCGGTGAACATGCCGGAAATATTTAGGTCCCGTGAAGAAGACATAAAACGGATTTTTAATAATAAGCTCAAACGGGGCAACGTAAAAGTAACTATTTCTCTCAACGGACAGCGGGAACAGAATAAAGTTGGGTTGAATAGAGACTTGCTTGATCATTACTGTAAACTTCTGAATCAAGTCTCGGAATCGTTAAACAGTGATGAGCCGGTGCGCTTGGAGCATTTGTTGAATTTTCCCGAGATATTTGAATATAAACCTGTTGAATTCGTTGAAGAAAAAGTAAATAAAGAACTGTTTAAAGCCCTTGAAGATGCGGTTGGCGACCTGGTAAAAATGCAGGAGAAAGAAGGCGAAAATCTCGCCATTGAAATCAAGCGGCATCTGGATATTACTCATGATGTCATTCTGAAGATCAAGACTTTGTCTTCACAATTAAAGGATGAATATTTTAAGAAAAGCAGAGCAAAACTGATGCTGTTTCTGGATGACCTGGACATTGATGAAAACAGGATAATACAGGAAGCGGCGATCTTTTCAAAAAAGATTGATATTACAGAAGAATGTGAGCGGCTTGACAGCCATCTGAATCAGTTCAGGTCCTACTTTGATCTGGACGAGCCGGTGGGTAAGCGTATGACTTTTCTTATTCAGGAGATGAACCGTGAAATCAGTACTATCGGCGCAAAATCCGAAAGTTCCGAGATTTCCCATCTTGTGGTCGATGTTAAAAATGAACTTGAGAAAATAAGGGAACAGGCTCAGAACATCCTATGAAACCACGCGGACTATTACTGCCTATTGCTGCTCCGTCGGGAACCGGAAAAACTACTATTTGCCGGCGCTTAATGGAAAACGATGATTGTTTTGTGTTCTCGGTATCCGCTACAACAAGGGCGCCGCGGAAATCAGAACAAAACGGGATGGATTACTACTTTTTGTCCAGGGATACTTTCGAACAGTACATTCGTGATAATAAGCTCGCCGAATGGGAGGAAGTGTTTGGAAATTATTACGGAACATTGCGAAGTGTTTTGCAAGATGCTCTGGACCAGGGGAAAGTTCTGCTACTGGATATTGATGTAAAAGGAGCGATGCGGATTAAGAAGCATTATCCCGGAGAGACGATTTCGATTTTTCTTCTGCCTCCGAACAAAGCAGAGCTTTTACGCCGATTAAAAGGGCGCGGAACCGATGACGATAAATCCATCACGATCCGTAATGCGCGAATTCCAGATGAATTGAAATTAGGTGAACAATTTGATCACCAGATCGTTAATGATCAATTAGATAAAACCCTTAATGAAATCAGAAACATAATAAAGGAGTACTACAAAAAATGACTGACACTCTTGATATTTCAAAATTAACCGAACAAACAGAAGATCTCTTTGAACTGGTTGTTGCGGCATCAAAAAGATCTCGCCAGGTCAATGCCCTGCGAAATGCCAAAGATCCGCTTCCTTCTCTTAGCGAGGATCAGGAAGAGACATTTGAAGAAACACCGGATGAAGAAGAATTGAAGGACTGGGACAAAATTCAAAAACCCACTACTGTTGCTCTGAACGAAATGCTGAGTGGCGATCTGGATTATCGTCATACATCTGAGAAGCTTGAAACTGAAGACGAAGATGAAGATATCGCAAGTGATATTCAGGAATAAAAAAATAACTCTCGGCTTGACCGGCGGTATTGCGATCTATAAATCGGCGTCATTGTTACGCCGGCTGGTCAATGACGGCGGCGCTGATGTGACTGTGATTATGACGGAATCGGCGCAAAAATTCATGTCGCCGTTGATATTTGAGACTTTCAGTGGAAATCCTGTAATAACGGAAATGTTTTCCCGGGAAAAGGTTTATACCAGGCATATTGACCTTGGCAAAGATGTGGATATGGTTCTTGTATCGCCGGCGACGGCAAACATTGTTGCGAAAGCTGCGTATGGAGTTGCCGATGACATGCTCAGTACGGTTATCCTGACCGCCGGGAATAAGACGGTATTTGCCCTGGCGATGAATGTCAACATGTACGAGAATCCGATTACTCAGGAGAATATCAAAAAGCTGAAAGATCTCGGTTACGGGTTTATCGAACCCGAGCTGGGAGACCTCGCCTGTAATGATGTTGGCAAAGGACGTTTAGCTGATGAGAAAACCATTATCGGTTATATTGATCAGCGCCTGAATGGAGAACATTTATTGCAGGATAAAGATGTGATTGTCACAGCCGGACCGACGCGCGAGTATCTTGATCCGATTCGTTTTATCTCCAATCGATCTTCCGGGAAAATGGGATTTGCCCTGGCTGCGGAAGCTGCGATGCAAGGGGCGAATGTAACATTGATTACAGGACCGTCGAGTGAAACAGCGCCGCCGGGTATCAATTTAATCCGGGTGGAGTCTGCTGAAGAGATGCAAAAGTCTCTATTCGACCATACAGATCATGCCGATTACCTGTTTATGGCTGCGGCTGTGGAAGATATTGCGCCAGCCGCGATGGTCACGTCTAAAATCAAAAAATCCAATCTGCCGAAAATACTGCAATTGACCCAATCACCGGATTTGCTTTGCGGTTTTCGGAAGCGCAACAAGGCTTGCTGCGTGGTTGCATTCAGTGTGGAAATGACCGATGGGCGCGAACGTTCGATAGAAAAAATGAAAACCAAGGGCGCAGATTACATCGTCTGGAATGATCCGTCGAAAGCCGGCGCCGGTTTTGAGACCGACACGAACGAAGTCATCCTGTTTTCAGCCGATGGAAGTGAGTGGCAAATACCGGTGGCTGCCAAACGAGAAGTCGCCCGTCAAATTATTCGTCAGGTTGTGGATCACCGGAGGCATTCCTGATGCAGGCATCCGATGATTTAATCAAAGATTTTTTCCTGCAACAGGCGGAACTGTTTACCGATGAATTTTATTTTGAAGAAAAAAAGGACACCGAAATACCTATGAATATGCTTGACTGGAATGAACTGGAACCGAAAGTGTTATCCTGTACAAATTGCGAATTGTCAAAGACCAGAACAAAAGTGGTTTTTGGGGCTGGAAACCGGAACGCTGACCTGCTTTTTGTCGGTGAAGCGCCGGGCAAGAACGAGGACTTGCAGGGGATACCCTTTGTAGGTCAGGCAGGGCAGCTACTGGATAAGATATTAGCGGCAATTCAGTTGGAGCGAAAAGAGGTTTATATAGCCAATATTCTGAAATGCCGACCGCCGAAGAACCGAACGCCCCATACCGATGAAATCGCAAGCTGTGAACCCTATCTGATGAATCAGATAGATCTGATCAAACCGGCATTGATCGTATGTCTTGGTTTAACTGCTGCCAAAACTCTTTTGAGAGTTGACAATACTTTACGGAAAATGCGCGAAAAGATTTATAACTACCATGGCGTGGACCTGGTTGTGACCTATCATCCCGCCGCACTGCTCAGGAATCCAGGTCTCAAGAAGTATGCCTGGGAGGATTTCCAGAAAATACAAAAAATGTATAAACAAAAAACGGGAAGCATATAATGTCTGAGAAAGAGGCTGAATATTTAAGAGTGCCGCCTCATGCCGATGAAGCGGAAACGTCGGTATTAGGCGCCATGATGCTGGATAAAGAAGCGGTCAGCAAAACCCTTCAATATCTGGATCAAACGGCATTTTATAAAGATGCTCATCAGCTGATTTTCCGTGGAATGATTGAGCTGTTTAACGATGGACAACCGATTGACCAGATTAGTGTTATTGACCGCTTAAAGCGTAATAAACACATCGATAAGGCTGGCGGCGCCTATTATATCACCGGTCTGGTGGAGTCAACGCCGTCATCGGCGAATGTCGAATATTATGCAAAAATAGTGCTTGAAAAGGCAATTTTGCGCAAGTTGATTATTTCATCGACGGAAATTCAGAGCGAAGCCTATGAAGCCAAAAGTCCGGCGTTTGATATTCTGGATGCGGCGGAACAGCGGATCTTTGCCCTGTCGGAGAGTCGCTTAAAAACCGGATTTAAAAACTTCGTTGATGTATTAAATCAGACATTTGAACATATTGATTCAATTCATAAAAGGAAATTCCATACTACAGGCGTTCCGACGGGCTTTATCGAACTCGATGATCTGACGTCGGGATTCCAGAACGGCGACCTGGTTATTTTAGCCGGAAGACCCAGTATGGGGAAAACCGCCCTGGCATTATCGATTGCCCGGAACGCGGCGGTGGAGTATAACGTTCCGATTGGTTTTTTTAGCCTGGAAATGGCGGATTACCAGCTGGCGATGCGGCTGCTGTGTGCGGAAGCCAAGGTTGATAGTCATGCGGTTCGCACGGGGAAATTACCCCCGGATCAGTGGCGCCGGCTTAGTGAACAAACCGGACGTCTGGCAAAAGCGCCGATATTTATTGATGATTCTGCGTCGTTGACTATGATGGAAATTCGTGCTAAAGCCCGTCGTTTAAAAGCCGAACATGACGTACAGATGATCATTTTGGATTATTTGCAGTTGGTAAAGGGTCACAGAGCCGAGAGCCGTCAGCAGGAAATCACCGAGATTTCACGAAGTTTAAAAGCCCTGGCAAAAGAATTAAGAATACCGGTCCTGGCGCTTTCACAGTTATCACGAGCCGTGGAAACCCGCGGCGGAAATCATCGCCCCCAACTCTCGGATCTGAGAGAAAGCGGCGCTATCGAACAGGACGCCGATGTGGTTATGTTTATTTATAGAGAGGTCATCTATAAGCGTCGCCAGGAAGAGGAAATGACCCTTGAAGATGAGCGGAAAGCCGAAATCATCGTGGCAAAACAGCGTAACGGTCCAACCGATACGGTCAGGGTGGTTTTTATTGATAAATATGCGAGATTTGAAAATCTTGCCCGCAAGCGGGATGAAATGGCAGGCGCACCCTTTTAATGGCGAATCAACTGATAAAGAAAGTCATGTCAAAAAAGGACAAACGTCCTCAGAAGTTCTATACTTTAGTCCGATCGTCGGGGAATAATGTACCTTTTACCGAATCAGATGAAAATTTTCTATGGGATGTATATACTTTTGCACGGGAAGCTCACCGGGGTCAGTTGAGAAAATCGGGTGAACCTTATTTTGAACACCCTTACCAGACCGCCAGGGTTCTGGCTGAAATGAATATGGATTCGGTGACCATTGCCTGCGGATTGCTGCACGATGTTATCGAAGATACCGCGCTGCGTTACGAGGATATCAAAGTAAAATTTGGAAACGAAGTTGCCAAGTTGGTGGAAGGAGTCACCAAGATCAGCGGTATTCGTTTCCGCAACCGTCAAGAGGAACAGGCAGATAATTTCCGAAAAATGTTATTAAGCGTTGCGGAAGATATTAGGGTTCTGATTATCAAACTTGCGGATCGAACCCACAATATGCAAACTCTCGATTCTCTGCCACCGGTGAAACGTCGCCGGATAGCGATTGAAACCCGGGATGTATATGCGCCCTTGGCGCACCGGCTGGGAATGTTCAAACTGAAATCCATCCTCGAAGACCTTGTATTAAAAAACATTGATCCCGAAGCATATAAGTTTCTCCAGAAAAAGGTTAAGGAAAAGCGCAGCGGGCGTGAAAAATATATAAAGACGTTTACTGTGCCTTTGACAAAAGCGCTTCAGGAAGTTGGTGTTAAGGCTAAAATATCCGGACGTCCCAAGCACTTCTATTCCATTTATAAAAAAATGAAAACCCGAAATAAGCCCTTTGAAGAAATTTATGATCTGCTGGCTATCAGGGTTATCGTACCGACAAAAGAAGATTGTTATACCGTGCTGGGAATTGTGCATGACCTTTTTACACCGGTCATGGATCGCTTTAAGGATTATGTCGCCAGCCATAAAGCCAATTATTATCAATCTATTCATACGACTGTTTACGGTCAGGGCGGTAAAATAGTGGAAATCCAGATCCGTACCGATGAGATGGATGAAATTGCCGAAGAAGGTATTGCAGCGCACTGGCGCTACAAGGAAGGACGCACCCGACCGGACGAGGTCGATAAATATGTCAAATGGCTCCGTGATTTAATTGATGTATTACGGAATGAATCAGCTGATCCAAAAGACTTTATGGACACACTGAAGATTGATCTTTTTAAAGATGAAATCTTCGTATTTACACCGAAGGGTGATTTGATCCGTTTAGCAAAAGGCGCCACGCCGGTGGATTTTGCGTTTGAAGTTCATACCGCTGTAGGATACCACTGTATCGGCTCGAAAGTTGATGGAAAGATGGTGCCTCTGAACACGGAATTAAAGAGTGGTGAAAGTGTTGAGATTATCACTTCGGAGAATCAGCGTCCCAGCTATGCCTGGTTGAAATTCGTAAAAACTTCCAAGGCGGTCGGGGCGATCAAACGCTATATCCGCAAGACCCAATTTGAGGAAAGTGTCCGCCTGGGAAAGGAAATTCTCGATAAGGAAAATCGCCGGAATAAACGCCTGACATTTTTTAAAACCGTTCAGAAGTCGATCGCAGAATTCGGATATGATGACATTGATAAATTTTACGGAGCGGTTGGCAGCGGATTAATCACGGTGCCGGGGATTTACTCCAAATTGTTTCCCCAAGATAAGAAAGAGGTGGATGAAAAAGATAGTGATTCCCTCTTTCTGGAAAAAGCCCGCCGAAGTATAAAAGGAATAAAAGTTCACGGAATTAAAAACCTGATGGTGAATTTTGCCAAATGCTGCAATCCGATTCCCGGTGATCAGATCATTGGTTTTGTCAGCCGTGGGCGCGGTATTATCGTCCATAAAAGCGATTGCAGCAATATTTCGGCGTTATTGAAGGAAAATGAGCGATTGCTGGATGTTGACTGGGACGTCGATAAAAAGCAGCAATTTCTTGCCCAGGTAAAGGTAATGGGTCAGGAACGAAAAAATTTCCTGAAAGATATTACCGAAGTAATCTCAACTACCAATACCAATATTATCAGTATAGATGGTAGTGTTGATGATACAATTATCTTTATATCATTAGTGTTGCAAGTCGGAAATCTGAATCATTTAAACCGGGTTATGGTGAAATTGCAAAGTATTCAAGGAATTATATCGGTAGAACGAAAATAAAAAAGGAGGTAATTCATGCGCATCCGAACCTATACGAAGAAAGATGTAGTGAAAATTACGGCAGAGCGCTTAGGTCGCAAATTTTCTGGGACTGAAAAGATTGTTGATGGAGTTTTTGTCACATTGTGTGAGATGCTTTGTGAAGACACAAAGAATTTACGTGTCGAGATCCGTGGTTTTGGAGTATTTGAAGTTAAACCCACCAAGGCAAAACCAAAAGCCCGCAACCCGCGGACAAACGAGGTTGTTTATGTTCCTCCCCGGAAGAAGACTCATTTCAAACCGGGAAAAATTATTAAAGCCGCTCTGAAAAAATAAGCCGGGTCAGGGGCGAATGATTCCGTTCGCCGGGGTTTATATTTTGTGAAAGGAATGATGTTAAAACAATTTACATCACTTCCAAATTGGGTGTTATTCACCCTTTCAGGAGTGTTGACAGCTGCCGCATTTCCACCCTCACCGCTGGGCTTTCTGGTTTATTTCAGCCTGATCCCCCTGATATTTCTTTTTATTAAAGAGGACTTTCACATGGGGTTTGAAAAAGGATTTCTGTTCGGAGTAATCCTGAATCTTGGGATAATGTACTGGCTGGCGGTGAATAAAGGAGCTGTGTGGTACTGGGCGACCTTGTCTATGATTTCAAGTGTGCTTTTTTTAGCAATGAATTATGGACTGATCGGGCTTATTATTGGGATTATTGGACGCAAGTTTGGACGGGACGCCGGCATCTGGTCCTTTCCGGTAGTGTGGATTGCAGTTGAATATATCCGTTCGTTTGGAACCATGGGATTTACCTGGAATCATTTGTGCTATACCCAGAGCCAGGCAACTCAACTGATCCAATTTGCGTCGGTCATCGGCTCCAACGGCATCAGCTTCATCATTGTTCTGATAAATGTGCTGATTGTGATGGCATTGATTCACAGTCGGGATAATTGGAAAAAGAGCTTCCGGTATGTGAGTTTTATTTTACTTGGATTATTTGGTTTGGGAGTCTTTGGCGGCTTTGCCTTGAACCGGGCGAATCAAGCCGATGGAAGACGGAAAATCCATGCGGCGCTTATTCAGCCGAATGTTGACCCTAACGAAAAATGGGAGCGCGATTCTTTCGGAGATGTGATGCGGCTGTTGCATGATTTGACGGATTCGGCAACAGTTGAACCGAAGGACCTGATTGTCTGGCCGGAATCGGCGACGCCAACATATTTACGAAGGAACCGCAGCAGAACACTTGACCGTATCATTAAACATATCAGCCGGTTAAATGTGCATTTGTTGACCGGTACACCCGATTATGAGTTTCGCAGCTCCGATGATTACAGTGTGTATAATTCGATATTTTTACTGCGTCCCGGGACTCACAAAATCGAGCAATATCGGAAGATAAAACTAGTTCCTTTTGGGGAATATATCCCACTTTCGGAGTTTTTTCCCGAATTGGATAACCTGAATCTGGGACAGGGAAATTTTGACGCCGGATCGGAAATCACCGTTTTCAATATTCCCTTATATGTTGACGCAGAAACATCTATAGATACGACCTTAATGATAAGCACGGTCGTATGTTATGAATCGACATTTCCGTATATTGTCAGAGAAGGAGTCCGGAAGGGTTCTGAATTATTGGTGATTGTCTCTAATGACGCCTGGTTTGGTTATACATCTGCACCGCATCTACATATGGAGATATCGCGCTTCCGGGCAATCGAGAACCGCATACCCGTTGTACGGTCAGCCAATACCGGTGTATCGATTATGTGTGACGCCTACGGCAGAATTTTAGCAAAGGCGGATTTTGGTCGGAAAACATGGTTGACTGCCGAGTTGGAGCAGGGCAGAAATCATACAATTTACACCCGTTTTGGAAACTGGTTTGGGGTTTTGAACGTTATAGTACTGTTTGGGATTCTGGGGACTTGTTTAATTAGACCCTATTCGAGAAGGTAAATTTTGGAAGGAAATAGAACACAGATAAGACGGATTAAACGGATTGGCACGGATAAAATATTTAATTAATAGAGGTAAATACAATGTTACATGAAGAAACTACCGAGAAGATAATAAAAGCTTATTACAAGGTTTATAACACACTGGGTCATGGTTTTTTGGAAAAGGTTTATGAGAATGCAATGGCAATTGAATTGCGAAAGATGGGTTTTAAAGTCAACAAACAGAAAAATATAAAAGTATATTATGAATCAGAGGAGGTTGGAGATTATTTTGCAGATTTGCTTATTGACGATCTCATAATAGTTGAGTTGAAAGCAGCAGAGGGAATTTGTGAAAATCATGAAGCTCAATTAACCAATTATTTAAAAGCAACAATGATAGAGCTTGGTCTTCTTTTGAATTTTGGAAAAAAGCCTGAATTCAAAAGGAAGATATTTCACAACCATTTGAAAAAAAAATAGAACACTGATTTAACGGATTAACAATTATCCGTTAAAATCCGTTGTATCCGTTCTATCCGTGTTCTAATTATTTATTTAAAACCCTTTTCGAATTAGGTATAATTAGGAGAAAATAATGCAGCGGAAAATCACTTCACTATGCCTGTTTCTTATCTGTTTTACATTAATTCTAAAAACGGTAACGGCGCAAACCAACGAAATCGATGCTGAAATTCCTGTTTCACAGGCGAGAATTCTGCTCTTGAAATCGCTGATTTTACCCGGATGGGGTGAACACAGTCTGCAATACCAGAAAAGAGGATATGCATTAAACAGTACGGAATTGGGTTTGTGGGTTGGGTATGCAGTATTGACATTTTACGGGCGATCTGTTGAAAAAGATATGAAAGCCTATGCGGCGACTCATGCCGGAATAGATCCGAAAGGTAAGGATGAATACTACTTTACCGATATAGGAAATTACATGAATCTCTATGATTATAATGATCAGAAACTTCGCTATCGTCAATTTGCGAATCTTTATCCTGAAACCGGTGACTATTTCTGGGCGTGGGATAGTGAGAATTCCAGGGAAAAATTTGATCAAAAGCGGATTGATAGTCAGAAAGCCTTTCATGCAGCCGGTTTCGCACTTGGCGGACTTATTATCAACCGAATTATCAGTATGATTGATATTATTGCGCTCACCAAAGACAGGCTGGAAACACCGGTAAGCGATGTGCAGGCATTGATTGTGCCTCAGAATGGTCAGCTTACCTTTACTTTAAATATTGGGCTTAAATGAACAGCATGGATCCCCGTGTAAAATTGCTCTGGTCAATTGTCTGGATTACGATCATTTTTTTGGTTTACAATATTGCCGGACAAATAGGCATCCTTGCCGGAATTATCGCTTTAATCTACATTAACCGACTTTCCCTGCGGTTGGTTCTGCGCTCGATCCGGTACCTGTTACTATTTTTGCCAATTACGTTTCTGGTTCATTTTTTCATTTCTGCTGGCGGGTGGAAGCTTTTTACCGGAAGTTCGATATTTGATTATCACATGCTGGAACAGCCTCTATTGTTCACGGTCCGGGTCGGGAATCTCATTCTATATATGGCGTTTGCTTTGAAATGGATCAGAGACATTGAATTTTTAGATGCTATATACCATATCCTGAAACCGTTGCGCCGTTTAAAATGGCAAGTAGATGATTTTTTTCAAATTATTTTTATTTCGGTAAAATTTTTCCCCATTTTAAGAGAGGAATACACTCGTCTTGATGAGGGCTGGAAAACATTTACAACTGTTAAAGACACGACCCTGTCCGATCGAATCAACCGGGTTCGGGACTCGGTGATTCCCCTGATGATATTTAGTTTTCAACGGGCGGAAACCCTGGCGGACGCCATGACCATTCGGGGGTATGGCTCCACCAGCCGGCGTAGTTATTACGGGCAGCTTAAATTTAATTACACCGATTGGCTGGTTTCTTTTTTAATAATCGTAATACTGATAAGCATAATTTTTTGGATCCGATGATTTATGGCGATTAAACGATATAAAATTACGATAGAGTATGACGGAACCGATTTCTGTGGCTGGCAGCGCCAGATCCGCGAGAGGACGGTTCAACAGGCGCTGGAAGATTCGCTGTCCGAACTGAATAAAGGACAGCCGGTTACCCTGATTGGATCGGGGCGTACCGATTCCGGAGTGCATGCCCTTGGTCAGATTGCCCATTTTGATCTGGATACTACTTTAAGTGTGGAGACCATTTGTAAAGCGCTGAATGCTAAAACGCTCAAAGATATATACATTCATAAATGTCAAGAGGCGAATCCGTCTTTTCACGCCAGGTTTGATGCAAAAAGGCGAACCTATGTCTATCAACTATTGCTATCCCCATCGGTGATTACAAGACGTTATACATGGCAGCCGGATATGACGATTAATGAACAGCTTCTTGATCTATGTGCCGAATATGTTTTAGGGGAACACGATTTCAGCAGCTTAAGCCGGGCGTCATCGGAGGCAGAATCAAAAACCTGCCATGTTTACGAATCCAAATGGATTAAAAACGAGAATATGTTAAATTACACAATCGTTGGTAATCGCTTTTTGCACAGTATGGTTCGTATGTTAGTTGGAACTATGATAGAGGTTGCGAGAGGTAAAGGGACTTCCGATGATTTCAGGGCATTGCTTGAAAATTCAGCAGGAAACCTTAAACCGTACACCGCACCGCCCCAGGGTCTTTTTCTGTGGAAAGTTGAGTATTAATCAGGAGAACAGATGAAACTTTTTATCGATACAGCTAATCTGGATGAAATTAAAACAGCCCAGTCATGGGGCATTCTGGATGGAGTGACAACAAATCCGACTCTCTTATCCCGTGAAAAGGGTAATTTCAGAAATATTTTGCGATCAATTTGTGAAGTGGTAGATGGACCGGTGAGCGGCGAAGTCGTCAGCCTGGATGCCGAAGGAATGATCAAAGAAGGCAAAGATCTGGCGACCATTCATTCCAATATTGTTATAAAAATTCCTATGACCTTAGAGGGGTTAAAGGCAATTAAGTCGCTGACGGCTGCAGGAATTCGAACAAATACAACCCTGGTGTTTTCACCACTGCAGGCGCTGCTGGCTGCTAAAGCGGGCACTACTTTTGTGAGTCCTTTTGTGGGACGGCTTGATGATATTCATCAGGTGGGTATGGATATTGTCTCACAAATAGTGACTATTTACGAAAATTACAGATATGAAACCGAAGTGATTGTCGCCAGCATCCGGAACCCGCTGCATATCGTTGAAGCGGCGATGTTTGGCGCTCATATTTGCACGATACCTTTTTCGGTTATGCAGAAAATGGTCAAACATCCGCTGACAGACAGCGGCATTAAGCGCTTTTTGGAAGATTGGAAAAAGGTTGAGAAGTGAAAAAACACATTATTAATATCATCCATATACCTTTACTTGTATTTTTATCCTGTACTCTAATAGCACAGTCCGGATCTCATCAGGAAGAAATCACTACTTCAAGGGAAACGGCAATTACCAGGGCGATCCAAGAAGTCAGCCCAGCTGTAGCAGGTATTAATGTCACCGCGATTCAGGAGTATGTTAGTTCGCCATTTTTTAATGATCCCCTCTGGAATATGCTGTTCCCTGAACAGATTCACCGCCGCCGGGTAAAGAGTCTGGGCTCGGGCGTTGTGATAAGCGCCGACGGATATGTTGTTACAAATGCTCACGTAATCGAAGGCGCCGAAGAGATCGTTGTTACCTTAATAGGCGGTCAGGAGTATAAAGCGAAACAGATCGGCATCGACAATGTCTCGGATATTGCCTTGCTGAAAATAAAGGGCAAAGATTTTCCCTGCGCGAAATTTGGTGATTCCGATGCTGTTATTATTGGCGAATGGGTCGTTGCGCTGGGAAATCCCTTTGGACTGTTCAATGTCAATTTCAAGCCTACTGCCACAATCGGGATTGTATCCGCTAAAAACCTGAATTTCGGACGTCAGCAGAGTGGCAGGATCTACCAGGATATGATCCAGACCGATGCTTCTATTAATACCGGTAACAGCGGCGGTCCGTTGATTAATTCAAACGGCGAGGTTATCGGGATCAATACATTTATATTTACCGGCAATACCTACAGCGAAGGTTCGGTTGGCGTCGGATTTGCCGTACCGGTGAAGCGGGTTACAACGATAATTGAAGAATTAAAGCGATATGGAAAGATCGACAGAACATTCCGTACCGGTTTATCGGTTCAGAATATCGACCGCTTTCTGGCGCGCTATCTGAATCTCAATTCTACCAGCGGAGTAATTGTAACAGAGGTGGAACGGGGCAGCTCGGCTCACCGTGCAGGGATTAAAGTTGGCGATGTAATTAAACAGATCAATGGTAAAAAAGTCAGTACGGACAACGAGATCATCAGGGAGATTCAGGAAAATTTCCTGAAAGCAGGCGATGTAATAACACTGAAGATCATTCGCGGATCTAAAACCATGAACGTAAATTTGGAGTTGGGTAAATAATGATTGAACGTTACACACGCCTGCAAATGGGTGCGATCTGGACTGAACAGCATAAATATCGCTGCTGGTGGAAGGTCGAACGGGAGGTCTGTAAAGTACAGTTTGAACGTGGATTAATCCCTGAAAAAGACTGGCGCGCCATCGATCAAAAAGCCGACTTCTCAGTAGAACGAATTCTGGAGATCGAGCAGGAAGTCAAGCATGATGTCATTGCTTTTCTGACCAATGTAGGGGAATACGTAGGACCATCGGCGCGCTTTATTCATAAAGGAATGACCTCATCGGATTTACTTGACACTGCGCTGGCGCTGCAAATGGCTGAAGCCGGCGAATTGATTGCCGAACAACTGAAATCGCTCATTAAAGTGCTTGGCGAAAAGGCGCTGGAATATAAGAATTATTTGATGATCGGCAGAACTCACGGAATTCATGCGGAGCCAATAACCTTCGGACTCAAGTTTCTTATTTGGAGAGAAGAAATCCGCCGTCATCTAAATCGTTTTGAACAGGCGCTTGAAGATGTAAAAACTGGTAAGATTTCCGGAGCAGTGGGAACCTACCAGCATATTGATCCGATTGTGGAAACCAGGGTTTGTGAGAATCTTGGTTTAACGGCAGCGCCGATAAGTAATCAGATTGTCCAGCGGGATCGTCATGCCTGCTTTATCTCAACCCTGGCGCTGATCGCGGCGACATTGGAAAAGATTGCTACTGAAATCCGCCACCTGCAACGCACGGAGGTGCTGGAAGCCGAAGAGTACTTCAGCAAGGGACAGAAAGGATCTTCGGCAATGCCTCACAAACGCAATCCGATTTTGTCAGAACGCATCTGCGGGATGGCGCGTTTGCTGCGCGGCTATATGATAACCGCAATGGAAAACGTTGCGTTGTGGCACGAGCGGGATATTTCTCATTC
>JAUVYH010000152.1 GCA_030603165.1 Fidelibacterota bacterium | reverse complement strand
AATGATAGGTGTCGGTTAATTTTGATGTTATACAAAATAAATCGACCGGAATTTGCAGTCGATAATTTGCAGTATATTGTGTAAGAGATATTCCGGCAACAAAATTTTTAAATTCAGTCTCAATTCCAAAATCATAACCTTGACCAAACTTGACCTTAGCCTTTTTCTGAATGTCCTTATCATTGAAATTCACTGTTGAAAAATTCACTCCACCAACAAGAGTCAGACCGGTATTTAATGAGTGATATTTTGATCCGTATTGATCAATAAGCCATTTTACGATTCTGTCTATGTTATTAAAGGAGAACGTATATGAACTGAATTCAGTGTCATCCACAGGATGTCCGACTTTTTCAGTCCACTTTGAATAATCGTACCTAATATTGATATGCTGGTTCAGCAAGGAGAGCAGCCTTATCTTTGTTAAATAATATAAAAGATTTATCATTCCATTACTGTTGATACCATATCCAATTTCATAAACATCCATTTTTCCACTTACATTAATTCTTCTTCCGAATCTGTATGAATAAATATCTAAAAAGGATACCTCATGACCTCGTGAGATTTCTATCGCAGAATCGCTTTTAGATTGTATGATGTTTTCATAAAAATCAATATCACCGAATCCGGATTGATAACGGATTGGGACTTCGTGGCTGTATAATGGTAATGCAAGAATATCGGATGCGGCTCTGCCTCCCCGGTACTCAAATAGATTCCAGCCATCCCGGAGAGATATTTTTGCCGATAAGGAGATACCGGTTCTGGCCAGCCGGGGAGAGGGGTCAGCCATTGCCGCATCGATAAATACAATCGAATCACCAATATTCGACATACTGTAACCAAACGCCGGAGACAGCGAAATATTCCATTTATCTTTGACATTCAACGTCAGAGGTATGGATGCTAAAACACCGGCATCGTAAAAGATATTTTCCGAAGTACCGGAGCCGTGGTCTAAATATTCGTCAGGAACCAAATCCTGTATAACATTTTTTCGAGATAAACCCGTAGAAATATCCAAGGGGATTTTCTATAATTTGCCGAAATACCGGGTCGCAATAGAATACCCCTTGGAACTCATTTGAGATCCTTCTCCTAAATCCAGTATTGTAATTTGTCTGCTAAGAACCAGCTGAAAGGGATATTTAGCCGGAATCAGATTTAATCCAAGATACGAATGTTTAAGTTTAATATCAGATGCCAGATTTTGTAACCAGTTTGTTTCCATATTTGAATAGGCTACCGAAACACCGTTATACGATCTTAAACCGTTTGCCGGGTTAAAATAACCTGTAACTGGATCACCGTCAGGAAGGCATACTCCGATCTCTCCCATACCGTTCATTGACGGTGACGGCGAAATGTAGCGATCCGGGGCGCTAATAGCGCCAGGGCGTGACATCTCGAATTCCAATTGATCCAGATTAAAATGGTAATCGGCACCAAAAATCAACATTGTGCTTAACGTGATTATAATTAATATGAATAGGGCGTTTTTAATTATTTCCTCTCTTTGATGATCCGGATTCATTATATTCCCAAGAAATATTTGAACTCCAAATATAAGCAGGCATTTTTTGACCAAAATTAAATCCAAGAATTCTATAAATAAGATTTAAGTGTGGTGCCCAATTATCTAATTTTAGAAAAACTAAAAGTCTGGCGCAACAAAGGACACCAGACTCAATTAATATTAAAAGGTTACACCTAATGAAATACCAGGAAGGACTACATAATGGTTTATATCTTTTGCATATATTGCAATCCCAAGTTTTAAAAGTAGATCTCCAGAATTTTGATATCGATATCCAATCCATACATTGGGATGTAATTTATTATTCTTTTTCCCAAATTGTTTGATATTGTCACTCATTGAAAGCCATGGAGTAATTCCTACACCTGTTTCAAAGATATTTTTATTGCCAACTAAATAATTAATCCCAATTGGAAAAGTATAATAAGAACTCAATGGAGTAATAATTGCACCAATACCTCCCCTAAAATTTATTCGATAATAATAACTTTTGTCGTAATTAATAGAAAAAAAAGGTCCTTGTCCAGCTAATTCAAAATAGACTGAAGATAAGTTTGTTTTAGATTTATTTGTTATTTCTTCAGAAAATAAATTATGCATATTACCAACTAAAACAGATGCAATCAATAATTGAAACATGTATTTTTTTATAAAATTCACAAATTAATCCTATAAATTTTTATATACCTGAATTGTTTTGTACCCATGAAATATCAGCTTCGTAAAAATATAATGGATATGCAGTTACATAGGTATTACCATTAATATCATATACAATTGGAGGAAAGATATTTATAGAAGAACTTGCATCTCCGTTTCCAAAACCAGTTATGGATGAGTTTATAGTAAAAGAATAGTATCCTATTCTAAATGCAGGCATCCTTGGAGATGGTGTTGTTGCAAATCCAGATCCATGACGCCAATATTCGCCAACATTACCAATGAAAGGTAACCAGAACTTGCTATTTCCTTTAGGAGAATATCCAAGCCATACATCAGAATATTCAATCTCCCCCAATTTTTCCAGAAAATCATACTTAAAGTGTGATTGATTTGTTTCATAATCACATTGATCTTGAAAATCATCACTTTCTAAGCCTATAATATTAACTTGCATTCGATAAACAAGATCATTTTTATTATATGATGCATGACCATTTTTTGATATCCAAATATGTAAGTGTGTTCTTGATTCAGAATAACCTTGTGAAGGTATGCTTGAAGCAGAATTAGATGAACTCCACCAACACTGTGCTGGAAATTTTGTATGACCACCATAATGTTGGTAAAAATTTACTGCTACATGATTAAGTTCATTATTTAACTTGATAGTAACATGTTCCCAATCTCCTTCATGCCAGGTATCGTTTTCGGTATCTCCTTGAATATCATTCATCGTAAAAAAGTACCAATATTGTACATAATAGTTACTTTCATGTTTAAAAATATGATAATACAAAGGCCTGTTACCTACTGCTGCACCGCTGTATGATGTAGATTTATTTATATTGAAATCAATTCGCCAAAGTTCATATGCAGGCATTTCTGAGCCCCATCCATAAGAATTTTTAAAAATCCATCCTGCCTCATTATAATCTACAATATGTAAAGGGGGAATATCGCTATTATAAACAGTATAGCCAGCATAGTTCCATCCTTTTAACGTTCCGGAATTGTACATCAATGTTTCTATATTTTCCAGATTTATTTGTCTGTCATTTGGGTGTCTATGCAATACTGGCTTGAATTTTTCAGCAATTTGATTTTCTATATTATCGGATATATCATCTCTATCACAATCATCGGGTATAATGTTGTAATTTGGATAAATCCAAAAAGAACTATTAGAGAAGGTTCCAGAAGTACTTAAAACGGTTATACAACTACCAGATAACCACGTACGAATATGCTTCCAACCGTTGTACCAATAACTGGGTACTGTTATATCAACATATAGATATGTGTAACCGTTCTGATCTGTAAATTTAGATGTAGATTTCGATCTATATTCTAAATCTTGAGGATCTCCTACTGCACCGTCACCATCAGTATCAAAAGTCATCTCCATCTTTAAATAAACCTTTATACCTGACTTTCCATTACCATTTTCATCGGTTACATGAACATATGCGTAACCACGATAAGTTCGATAATCCGGATCATTATCCCATTCGGGACGCGCATGCAGCAAGTTCACAAGAATAAAACAAATTACAAATGATTTTTTCAATATTTCTTTTAACATTTTTATCCCCTCCGTTATCGAATCAACGCGACTTTTCTGGTTTTCCTGAAATCTTTACACTTCATTTCTATAAAATAGATGCCGGACCTGACGTCTCTGCCTTCCTGATCCCGACCATCCCAGGTAAACAAATGCCTTCCGGCAGGCTTATGACCGTGATGAATGTTTCTGACCAATCTGCCGGATAGATCAAAGATAGAAATATCGATATTCGATGCTTCAGGTAAATGGATTTCGAATCTGGTGGAGGGATTAAAAGGATTGGGATGGTTTTGAGAGAGTTCGAATTCCTGCGGTAATTCAATATCCACGATTTCCGGCGATGCGGAACGTTTAAACAGTCGCGGGGTGTCGAAATACCATTTATTTAATTTATCCAGAACGCTGTTTACCGATTTATCACCAAAAGTATGAACCATGGCGACCGTAAAAACCAGCGAATCCCCATATCCCAATTGGGCCGGAGTCGTATGAACGATAAAGCGGTAATCCGCCGGATCTCTAAAATCGGTCTTATTTTTATAGGAATGATCCCCGCTTAGAATCGCCCACTTTTCCTCATCAGATAGCGGAGCGCTTGCTTTTTTCCTGACGGCACAATTGAATTGACCGTCGGACAGAATGGCTACCGCCGGGATAGGGCTGTTCTCGCGGTCATCCTGATTGGCCATATAGACCATCCTTTTCACCGGATCGACAAAGACCTGGTCATTTTCCGGATTGTTAGTCCGGTCTTTTTCCGGTATGTCAAAATCGAAGAAGAGACCGGCGCTTAATAAATCCACAGGGTTTTCCGAATAGAAAGTATATTCATATATTATGACCGGTATTTCCTTCAGCTCAAAAGTTCTCTGCCTTACCGTTATTCCCGCCGGTTTATGTCCCGGCATCGGAATACGGTCATCAAATTGGGATTCATATATGATTGTTGTGATATTTTTTTCCGACAAACTGTCTGACTTTTGGATTTTCTCAGTAAACTTCCATTCGGTAAATCCAGCCAGCTCCGAATTGCCGTCGCCGGCTACGAGGAATAGATCGCTACCCTTCTTAGCGCCGACCCAGAGCGCTATATTCATGTAGTAGTTCAGGGATGGATTTTTTTCTTCCGGTGGGATGTAGCGATCCGGGGCGCTAATAGCGCCAGGGCGTGACATCTCGAATTCCATATTATTCACACTGAAACGAAACGCTTTCGGGGACGCAAATATCATATTAGTGCATAAAAATATGAAAATTACACATAAATATTTCTTCATTTTAACTCCATGCTGTTTCATTTTAGGCAATTTCTGCCTTCATTAAATTTGTGACTTGTTATTAGAATTTATCTAATAGCTGATTTAAAGAAACCCGGCGCAAGACAAGCAAATTGCACCGGGTTTCGTATTTTTGAACAGGAAACATCTTGACCTCCTTTCTTTCCTAATGTTCTTAAATCAACTTCGGCAATTTGTTATAAAATATTATAGCGCTAAAAAAATACATAATCCTGATTATCACACAAATCGACTGACAAAGTAAAAAAAAAGAAAAGAAAGGGCAAGCTTTTTATTGCTTGACTATCTTCTTTATATAGATTATGTTGAATTTCGGACATATCCACTGGATCAAAAACCAAAACCCGAGCGCCTTTTCCCCCCGCGTTCTTCGTATTTAAGATCGCGAAGAGTGGGTGATTTTACATTTATAGTAAGATTGTATTGTTGAGCATAGTCATATTTGCTTGGCGTCCAGCCAAATGACAATTGCCAGCAGTGCAGATCCCTGGTTATATGGAAATTCTGGCTGACAATTTTTTTATTAAGAAGATCGAAATTTGCCCGCCAGCCTATTTTCCACTTAGAACCGAGATTTACTTTCAGGTTTAATGTCATCCAGAATGTTTCTCTCTTAGTTGCAGGATCTGATCGGGAAAGATTGTAGCGCAAACTTAAATTTGCCGTCCACAGCTCGCTCCCTTCAATGCGTCTTTGAAGAAGGTCGGAGAAATCTTCATCGGTATTAATATCACCTAACAGATCATCTTCACTGATTTCGGTTGTATCTGTGCCGGTATCTTCCGGTTTCAGCGCTCCGAACCGTCGTCCCGATAGCGCAAAACCGGTGGAAGCGCTCACGTTGGTTAACCGCGGTACCGGTATGCCATACAATTCATCGTTCCATTCGTTAATCCGACGACCATTTCCGTATTTATAAAAATCATGACTGGCGCTGATATTAAGCGCTAATTTTTTCGATAACTGTGTTCGGATAGAAGTTCTGACAGGCGCCCATCGCAGACTATCCGCCGCGAAATTATGGCTTGTGCTGAAATTCATCGTAAACAGATCGATTTTCTTCTCTTCATCGCTGCGCCTGGTTTTTGCCTGGAAGATATTACTGACGCGAATAGTCATGGATTTTGATTCGCCGGAAGGTGTTCTTCCTAATAGTGTATTCCCAAACGGATCATATGTCCGTTCTACTCCCGCTGTGTCGAATCCGGTTTGGATATAGCCCGGATCCCATCCCAATATTTCCTTTGTAAAATCCGGTCGATATGAGAAACCTATCTGAGGTGTCAGAACATGGCGTATTGTTCGTAGCGCTCCGATCCCTACCGGAAACAAGCCGTATATTTTCGTCTGAGCGTTAAAAGACATACTGCCGGTATGACGAGCGTTGAATTTTTTTACCGGCTTTGTTTGAATTTTCCCGTTTTCGATGATAAATCCACCAAGAGAATCATAAACAGGGGTTTCATAATCCACAATCCAGCCTTCCTGAATGCTCATGCTCTGGTTCAGGGTGATATACTTGAATACTTTTTGAGAACTGTTCAGTGAAATGTTATGAGTCATGGCTTTTTTGCTTATATCCTGCTGTTCCCAGAGCAGGGAATCATTGCTTTCAATGCTTTGGTAGTAAATATCCTGATTATTACGGTATTTGGAATTAACGCTGAAGTAGATATTGTTATACCATTTTGCATCTGAAGCGCCGGAGCCGGATCGTAATGGAATAATCGGTTTTGAACTGCGGCTGAATGAAATATTCGGCAGGGAACGCTTGATGTAATTTATTCGTTTCCCTGAACTGGTCGGATCACTTTCAATCAGAGTTTTCGCCTGCAAATTCGTTGTCTGATTGAACGTCATCGACATTGAATAGGGTTTTCCAGTCCAGGTTTTGGACAGTGTGGCGTTGCTGATCAGCTGTTGATTAAGGCGAGTATTCTGGCTGATACCTAATTTTTGATACAGATCATCGCTGCTCACAAATCGTCCGTTCGCTCTGAAGCGCATTGTGGGACTGATTTTTTGACTGTGATTAACGTTCAGACTCCATTGCTTTTTGTGATAATCCGATAAAAATTCGTTAGTATAAGAACCGGAAAGCGCACCATTGAACTTATAACGTTTTGAATAGCGTGTTTTATAATGCATGATGGTGCCGCGTTTATCAAAAAAATCCGTCGTCAATCGCAGATCGTAATAATCGCTTGGCGCCCAAAAATAGCCGAGCCCCCGGATATATCCGCCCGCATTACTGCTTTCTCCATAGGTCGGCATGATCCAGCCGGAATGGCGCTTTCCGCCTTTATTCGGAAATATTCCAAAGGGCAACGCCAGCAGGGGAATATCATGTATATACAGCACAATTGGTCGGGCAATAATTTTATCTTTATGGATCAGCTTCATCTGCTTGCTACGGAAATAATAATGCGGCGAGTCGGGAATATCGCAGGTTGTGTAAATGCCGTTGGTCACATAGAATTCAGTTGTACTGACCTTGCTGATATTATCGCCATAATAATAGCCGTCCTGTTCTTTGGTACTGCCTTCAACAATACGCCCTTTCTGGGTCTTCATATTGTAGATCATTTCATCGCCGGAAAAGGGCTCACGTCCCTTCTGGAAAAGCGTTGGAAGATCACCTGATGTCGAATCATACGGCGGAGGTTCCATAGGATAGGCATAGAGCAGGTTTTCATTCCATTTGATGAGTATTTTTCCGGCGGTTAATCGCATGTCCGCAGACTTGATCGATGACTGATCCAGCAAATCCGTTGTTTTATCATTTAGGAAATAATCAATGCGTTCTGCCGTATAGACAACGATTGTATCGACACTGGTGTTGGTCTTATCCGGGATATATTTGCCTTCGGTGCCGCCAATTACCGTGATATGATTCAGGCG
>JAUVYH010000138.1 GCA_030603165.1 Fidelibacterota bacterium | reverse complement strand
AAAGGTTAAAATGCTACTTTCCCTAAAGAAACGTAAAAAACTATAATAAAAATGTAGTGCCGAAATTTTAAGGTGTTGAGAACGTATACCTTTGAAATCAATGAGTTTATGATATTCGAGTTGTCGAATCAAGGTTAAGAGAGATATGGAATGATAAAAACATGGTCACATCCCGGCGGGAAACTAAGAGAAAAGGGAGCGCAAAGTCTGACGGAAGAGGAACTCCTGGCTATTCTGATTTCTTCTGGAATTAAAGGCAAACCCGCTGGAAAAATCGCTGAAGATATTCTTGTCAGATTTGGTTCGCTTGAAAAGCTATCTAACCAGCCGCTTGAAAAATTGCTGAACATCAAAGGTTTATCTGACGTTAAAATTATTCGTATCGCCGCAGCTTTTGAAATCGCCAGACGATTAATAAAACCTTGCGAAGGTTTCAAACCTCCGGGAGGTTAAACGAGATTAAATGAAAAAGACTAAACTGACAGAAAAAGCAACCCGAATTCCGGATACCAGACCATTCCAATGGGAAAAGATCATCAAACGATATATACAAGAGGTCGAACATCAACAGACTGAATCCGCCCGGGCGACCCGCTTCGCCATACTGACTCAGGAACTCTTTGGCGTCGAACCGAACTTCATCGATAATTATGTCAGCGGTATCGAGAAATACATAAAGATTCCCAAAAAAGACCGTATTCTGCGCGGACGGGTCGATAATCTTTTCGGCAATCTGGTTATCGAATTTGAACGCAATATTCCCAAACATCTGGAAGAAGCCGAGGAACAGATCCGACGCTATACCGCTATTCTCTGGTCAAACGAACCACCGGATAAACGAACCCCGTTCATTGGCATGGCAACCGACGGAGTACGCTTTATGACCTATACGCCGGTCGTAAGGGATTCAACAATAGAAAATCTTAACCCGGATGATATTGTGCTGAACATTCTTGAAAAAATTGACTGGACTCAGACAAACGCCCGGGATATCTATTTCTGGTTGGATCGTTATTTTCTGAGAAAAGAAATCCTCCACCCGACCAGCGAAAGAATTGTCGCCGATTTCGGATTACAGAGTCATGCTTTTCAAACCGTCCAAAAATCATTAAGCGATCTCTGGAAGACTATAAAAACTCAGAGCTCCTTTGAAGTCGTTTTTAGCAGCTGGAAGAAATACCTGACGATCGTTTACGGATCCAATATTGCCGACGATCAACTGTTCATTCGGCATACCTATCTGGCGACATTGGCGAAACTGTTATCCTGGTGGCGCTTGATCGGGAGTGAGAACCTGCCCGATGATGACGAAATCGTTCGCATGTTGGAAGGGCATCTTTTCAAAGATCACGGCATTGAAAACTATATTGATGAAGACTTCTTTTCCTGGGTCGCGCGTTCAAACGCACAAGAAATCGGTATCAATATTATTCATTGGCTCTTTAGCTTGTTGCAAAATTTCAATATTCGCGAACTTTCCGAAGATATTCTCAAATCGCTGTACCAGGAGTTGGTGGACCCGGAAACCCGGCACGACCTGGGCGAATATTATACACCGGACTGGCTGGCTCACCGGATTGTCCGAAAAGTATTGAATGAAAAACCCGACAGTGCGATCCTCGACCCGGCTTGCGGCTCGGGCACTTTTCTCTATCTGACGATTCACGAAAAACGAAAAATATTAGGCGATGTTCAAAAAACTCTTAATCATATCCTTGAAAGTGTCATTGGCGCCGATATTCATCCCCTGGCGGTGATCATCGCCAAGACCAATTATATACTGGCGCTGGGCGATTTAATCGGTAAAAGAAAAGGCAAAATATCCATTCCAGTCTATTTGGCTGATACTATCCGGCTACCGGAAAGATTCATGAACGGTCACCAGTATTCGATTCTCTTGGACTCAAAAACAGCCTATATCAGCGAATACCTGCTAAATAATTTAGCCCTTTATGACCACGGAATCACGCTGGCAAAGGACTTTGCGGAAAAATACAAAAACCAATCCGTCAATCTCGAATTATTCCGGAATTTTCTCAACGCCCAGCAATTCCCGGAACGGGACAATAGCAATGTAGTCAAAGCGCTTTATGAAATTGTCAAAACGCTTAAAGATTTCATTGATGAAGACCGCGACACCATCTGGGCGTATATTTTAAAGAACATCTACAAGCCGCTGTTTTTCAAGGAAAAATTCGATGCGATTGTCGGCAACCCGCCCTGGATCGCCTATCGTAATATGCCTCCCGATTACCAGAAATTTCTGAAACAACAAATTACACGTGATTATCAACTACTGGTCGGGCACGGCGAGCTGATGACTCACATGGAAATTGCCACACTATTCCTTGTGAAAGCAGCGGACCTGTATCTGAAAGAAAATGGTAAAATAGCCTTTGTATTACCGCGCAGCCTGTTTACCGCAAATCAACACGACAGCATCCGGCAAAGTACGTTTCGCTTGATCGAAAGTCCAAAACAGCATTTATGCTGGGTCAATCTGTGGGATTGTGAAAATGTAGCGCCTCTCTTTATGGTTCCTTCTTGTGTTATCTTTGGAGAGAAAACAAATGAAAAAGAGCTTCCTAAACCAATTATTCACGGAGAATCCATTAGCGGGAAGCTGAATCGAAAAAATGCTTCCTTGGAAGAGGCGGAAGAAACGCTTCACACAGAAGCGGTCGAGTACTCTCTGAATATCCGTGGTCAGCATTCCTACTGGGCAACGGGAAAAGAAATCGTACTGTCGGGACCGAGTTATTATAAACCCAAATTCGCCCAGGGCGCCACAATTGTGCCGCGCTCCTTCTGGTTTGTAAAGATCCGCTCCTCCGCTCTGGGTTTTAATCCGGAGTTACCGCCACTGGAAACTGCCGATCGCGCCGCGAAAATGGCGAAAGCCCCCTATCAGGAATTGATTCTGAAAGGCAATGTAGAAAGCCGCTTTCTATATGCGACGCTGCTATCAACCGATTTGATACCCTTTGGACATATGGATTTCCGACCAGTGCTTCTACCAATAGAACAACATGGTGATCACTATCAATTACTGGATTATGAAGCATTATCCAATAAGGGCTATATTCACTGTGCGGAGTGGATCGAAAAAGTTGAAAAAGAGTGGATTAAGCGGCGTAGTGATAAATCAAAGGGTATAAGTGCTCTTGATTGGTTAAATTATCGCCACAAACTTACATCTCAAAATCCGTCGATAAAGTACCGTGTAATATATCCTTTAGCAGCCACTAATTTATGCTCGGCTGTTATTAAATATGATCTAATCTCAATTAAGATTGAAACACAAACTTTATCACTGAACGGTATTTTTCTAGATCATGCCTTGTACTATTATGAAACAAATAATAAAAATGAAGCTTTTTATCTCTCCTCAATATTAAATTCATCAATAATAAACCAATTAATAAAACCGATGCAGGCCCGGGGGTTGTTTGGTCCACATGATATTCATAAAAAAGTTCTCGAATTGCCTATTCCGCAATTTGACGCGGAAAATTCCCGGCATCGGCAATTGGCTGAATTGGGTAAATCATGCTCTGCCAAAGCAAAGCAGTGGATCGACAGCGGCGGTCCGGGCAGTATCCGCAGCATCGGCAAGCTGCGCGGTATGGTGAGGGATATGCTGAGGGAGGAGTTGAAGGAGATTGATGGGGTGGTGGAAGGGATTATAAGATAATGAGAAGGGAAGTTGTATTGCTACTGTGAATAAATTCGAATCAAGGAATAAGAAATGAACGATCCAAGAGGTTCAATCTGGCGAAAATGGGATTTGCACATTCATACTCCGTTGTCATATCTGAATAATGGGTATAAAGGGAGTTTTGAAGATTTTGCGAAAACACTATTTTTAAAAGCAATTAAAGAAAATATGACCGTAATCGGTATAACAGATTATTTCACAATAGACGGCTATAAACAATTAAAATTGATTCAAAATGATAATAAAAAGTTGCAGGAAATAGTTGGAAAAGAGAATATTGAAATAACAAAAAAAATACTTTTATTACCCAATATAGAGTTTCGGTTAGATATTATTGTCAATAATAAAAGAGTAAATCTACACGTAATATTCTCTGACCAAGTTGCGATAAAGGATATTGAAGAAAATTTTCTTCATGAGATTGATGTATATTTTGAAGGCAATCCACAAGGCCCTGACGATACAAGGAAATTAAAAAATCAAAACCTCATACAAATTGGAAAAGATCTTAAAAATGAACACGACGATTTCAAAAGTAAATCTGATATAGAAATAGGAATGATGAACGCGTTTGTATCTGATAAACAAATATCAAAGATACTGGTCAGTCATCCATCTTTGTTTGATGATAAATATTGTATTGGAGTCCCAAGTGATGATGAATTAAGTAAGTTAGATTGGAACAAACAAGCTCATTTAACAAGAAAGATATTAATACAGAAATCTGATTTTCTTTTTACATCTTCTGAAAAAACTAGATTATGGGCACTTGGTCAAGCAAAAGGGTATGATTCAGAGAAATTTATACAGGAATTTAAATCGTTAAAACCTTGTTTCCATGGCTCGGACGCACATGGTGAAAATAATTTATTCAGGCCAGATCAGGATAGATATTGCTGGATAAAAGCTGATCCTACTTTTAAAGGTCTTCAGCAAGTTATTAATGAACCCGAAAAGAGAGTGTATATCGGTAATATTCCAGAGAAAATGGATTATATTAACAGGCATACGACGAAATTTATTGATAGAATTGAAATTTATAGGGATAGTACAAAAAAAGGTTTAAAAGGTGAGAAATGGTTTGATTGTTCTATCCCACTAAATCAGGATTTAGTGGCAATTATTGGTAATAAAGGTAGTGGAAAAAGTGCGCTAACAGATATCATCGGTCTTATTGGAAATACTAAAAATAGTAATTTCACATTTCTAAATAGTGAAAAGTTTAAACATCAACTGAATAATAAAGCCAAATATTTTGAAGGTAAAATATACTGGAAAAACGGTAATCAAGACGTCAAAAATCTAAATGATCCTATAGATCATACTTCAGTTGATACCGTAAAATATATTCCTCAGAATTTTTTAGAAAAAATCTGTACTGAAATTACTGAATCAGACTTTGTTGCAGAACTAGAATCATCAATTTTTTCACACATTAAAGTTGAAGACAGGGCTGAAAAAGAAAGTCTAAAGGAACTGATTGATTTCTACAGTAATACTATCATGGAATCAATTATTGACCTAAAAAAAGACCTGAATAAAAAAAATAATACTATTATCCAGATTGAACAGCATCTTAGACCAGATAATAAAGAAAAATTGGAAAATCAATTAAAACAAAAACAAATAGAACTTGCTGCGTTGATTAAACCTAAAAAAGTCTCTGAACCCACTAAACTGTCTCCTGATAAAGAAAAAGAACAAAAGATAGCAATTCACCAACTAACACGAATCAGAAATATTCTTCAGTTTGAAGAAAAAAAGTTAGTAGAAAATAAAGAAAAGATTAAAAAACATAAAATAGATGTTGAAAATCTTAAGCAAGTAAAAGAAAAAATTGAAAATTTCAGACAAGTATACAAAAAACTTAAACTTGATATAGAAGAAAAACTCCAAGAGCATGGAATAAAATTTGAAAATACCGTTAGTATTAATATCAATATTTCAAAAATTGATAAGTGTATCTCGAACTATCAGAAGCAAATGAATAAAATATTACCTTTACTTGATGAAAACATACCAAATAGTATTCCAACTCGAATAACCCGATGTGAACAAATAAAAGAGCAATTACAAGAAAAGTTAGATAAACCAAGTAGAGAATATCAGGAATATCTAAATCAATTAAAGCATTGGGAAAAACAGAAAGAAGAAATAACCGGGAAAAAAGATCTACCAGATACTATCGAATATTTCAAACACCAGATAGAAGAGCTGAGAAAACTACCAAATCAGTTAAAAAATAATAAAATAAAGCGGCTTCAGATCGCACAAGATATTTATAGTAAAAAGACTAAATTAGCCGAATGCTATCGGAAATTATATGAAGGTGTTCAGAAATTTATTTCTGAACAAGAATTAATTCAAAAAGAGCTAAATCTTCAATTTTCAGTTTCTGTTAAATTATACGACCATTTCAGTAATAATTTTTTTGACTTCATTAATCAAGGAGTAACGGGGTCATTTTGCGGACTTGATAAAGGTGGAAGCGAACTGGAATCATTAATAAAGACTACTGATTTTAATAAAAAGGAAGATGTCGAAAAATTACTAGAAAACATAGTAAACCGCATTAATTTTAATTACCAAAAGAATAAAGTGAAGAGCGATGATGTTGAAAAACAGCTAAGAAAAGGTAAAAATATTATTGATTTCTATGATTATGTATTTTCCTTAGACTATCTTAACCCGGAATATTCACTGATGATGAATGGAAAACTTCCTGAACAATTGTCTCCGGGGGAAAGGGGTCATTTGTTGCTCATTTTTTATCTTTTGATTGAAAAAGACAGAAAACCTTTGGTTCTTGATCAGCCGGAAGAAAATTTAGATAACCAAACGATCTATAAATGTTTAGTGCCTTGTATTCAGGAGGCAAAAAAACACCGTCAAGTTATCATAGTCACCCACAATCCTAATATTGCCGTAGTCAGTGATGCCGAGCAAGTTATCTATGCTGAACATAATCGAAAAGGTGATATGGCCATAACCTACGAAAGCGGCGCTATTGAGAATCCTGTGATAAATAAGAAAATACTTGATGTACTTGAAGGTACAAGACCTGCTTTTGATAATCGGGATTCAAAATATTTTGAGGGGAAGAAATAATTCCAGTCCCGTAAGGTCATTAAACCTGACAGGTGAAAAAAACAAACATCCGCAACTACTTCCCGGATTTCATCGTGAAATTGTCCGATGACGAATATTGGGTCATTGAGACAAAAGGCCGTGAAGATTTGGATGTAGCGATGAAAGACCAAGCCGCACAATGCTGGTGTGAAAATGCGATGGAACTGACAGGGAGGAACTGGAATTATCTCAAAGTGAATCAAAGCGAGTTCGAGAAGCTAAAGCCGGAGAATTTTGGGGAGTTGTTAGTTGCCATCGGAGGATTTGTGTAAAGAAAATCCTTGACGATCCCAAAAAAGGAATTAACTTATAAGTGAATTTAGGGTTTAAGTTAGTACGAATAAAAGTTGGCAGAAAAGCAAAAATATATTCTATTCAGTATGATGGAGAAGAAAACCACGAATTCCACAAGTTTGTTACCAATCCGGAAGTGTGCAATCATCCCGATTATCAAGCGTTACGTAAGAAAATAAAAGAACTATATGACAAACGCGGTTTACTTCCGCAATATTTTAGACCTGAAGATGAAAGATGCCTTAATCCTGAAATTTGCAGAATTGATTATGGAGTCGGTTATCTCAGACTTTATTGCATTCGATGGAGTGATAAAATGCTCATTTTAGGAGGTGGTGGCATTAAACCTAATGATATCCGTTTTTGGCAGGAAAGTACAGAATTATCGGCTGCGGCAAGGAAGATTGCCAATGCTTTTAATCTTATACATGAGTATCTGAAAATTAATAATCTTAAAATTGAAGATATTTTAGAGGATTAGATTTATGTCAAGAGAAGTTGATGATTTTTTTGACGAGATAGAAACAAAAATACCGGAAGATGTTTCGCGATTGGTTGAGAAGCAGATGGACATTGCCGAAGCAATTGCCGATGCTATTGACAGAAACGATTTCAAAAACCGCAAAGAATTCGCCCAGACAATCGGCATGAAACCGTCAATGCTCAGCCGGATACTTGCGGGGAATGCCAATCTGACGTTGAAGACGATTACGAAGATCGAAGCAGCGTTGGAAACGGATATTATTTCCATTACACGAAGTGAAGCTAAAGCAAAGGTTATTTATGCAATGCCAATGATTGATATGAAGCAAACTTCTGTGTTTATTTCATCGGAACCGACAATCCAATATACCGGATCAATTATTGCCGACACAGAGATTATGTCAAGCGAATTTACAAATGCAGGAATTATGGAAAATGGAGCAAGAGCCTAAAACGAAAAAACCAATTGAATTCCGTATAAAAAGTGTTCTCGTTTCTGAGTGTACTTTTCGAAAACCGGAGCAAGAGATTCAGAAGAGTCAGGATTTCGGATTTTCATTTATATTCGAAATCCACTTCGACAAAGAAAATAGTGAAGTTGTCATTGAAATTGAATCCAAGATTTTCTTATCACCTAAGCAGCAGATTGTTATTGGGGAAATAACATCAGAAACACATTTTGATATAAATGATTTCAATGAGTTTGTTGAAGAGGAAAATCAGTTTGCGCTTCCTGAAGATTTTATAATTATGTTAATGAGTATATCATTCTCTACACTACGGGGAATTGTAGTTGAAAAAACAGCAAGTATCTTACAACAGCCAATTATACTTCCGATAATCAATGTCAAAGAGATTATAAAATATCAAAAATCGGAAAAAATAAAATAAAATCGCATACCAATTCTTAGTAAATAACCTAACCTGGAAAAGCCCCCGGAGGGACAGGCCCCAAAGGGGCAGACAGAACCAAAAAATGACAACAACATGACTAATAATGGAATAATCATAAAAACCTGTTTAAACCGGAAAAAGAATTTCTCTTTGAGTTCAAATAAAATTATGTATATTAGCGTTATGCAGATAAGCATAATGTCAATCAACATAACTGGAAACTGAAATGAAAAATCCCTTTGTATTCGGCGAGGCTGTCCGGGGCGAACATTTCGCTGACCGGGAAAACGAACATCGAGAGATCATTC
>JAUVYH010000251.1 GCA_030603165.1 Fidelibacterota bacterium | reverse complement strand
TAACAAAATACAAGAATCTAAAAATATACCATTCATTATATTTCTCTTGTTAGAGTCATAATTTCGTCAGTCGACATATTAGCAGTTGCTATTCCCCTAAATTTTTTAAACTGATTTGCAGTTTTATTTCTTTGAGTTTTTACAATATAAAATCGACCTTTATCTTCTTCAAATTCTACATTTGTTTGAGGTGTAATTCCTAATATTTCTCTAACATTTCTTGGAATTGTTACTTGTCCTTTTGTTGTTACACGCATTTTTACTCCTAATATTAAGTAATATCAATATAGTATTACTTTTAGATTTTAGCAATATTTTTTTAAAAAGATATTTGTATTTCCTGTGCTTATTTTATACATCTAACGATTTGGCTAAGCTGTCACAGGATTGCGGAGCACTGAACTTTATAAACCAAAAAGTCTTGATGCGAAGCATTCAAATTTAAATTGAAGCATAGCGCCTGTGGTCAGCTTGAGCCATTTGTTAGCTGTCGTCTATTATTAATTGTGTATTAGTAATTGATAACGAATAAATGTGATCGGATTAAATGGATTGGGATAATTCGGGTAAAGCTTAAATGTTCCCGGGATTTCTTTCTCCGTATGAACGCCTACCGCTTCAGGATCAATCACTCGGATATTATCGAGCCAGAACTTGATTCCTGTCAGATCGTGATGTTCCGCCACGAATTGAAAAAGGTCAACCGCAGCCCAATCGAAGTCGCCTTGCGGATTGAACCACTCATCATTATCCCAGGAACCGTGTTCCGTAAAATCGCTTAAAGGGATTTGCAGATGATTCCATTCATTGTTCCATGTCGCTATTGTTTCATCAATGGTTTTCCGCATGCGCCATGGGTAATCTTCCGAGCTTTCGGTTTTTGTGTCAATAAAGCGAATGTCGAAGCTGGCTCCAGGTGAATCCCCGCGCACCCAGAAATCAAACACATACCCTTCATTAACCAGCAGGGAGAGATCTTTGATCGGCTTGAAATTAAAACCAATATGATTGTACTGTTCAACTTCCGTCCAGTAGATACAGTATTCGCCACTGGCAGGGTCGGTTTCCGAATAGTAATCAATAATGCCGTTAGCAGCCCAGCTGGATTCGAGCATATTCGGACCGATATAATCCATGTAAAGATCAAATCCCGTTGAATCGGGCTTCAGGACGAATTCTTGCTGCGGCGGGGCATTCAATCCCAACGCTTCAACGAGTGGTATATTCAGGTCATAGTCAAAGAGTTCACTGGTTCCCGATTCAAAAAGGCCGAACCCACCGGTATAATCCCAGATGGTCCAGGCGATACCCTTTTCCTCCAGATAGCTGCGCACCACATTATACCAGTAGACGCGATCCTCGTTATCGCTATTGGGTTTGTACACGCCAAACTCTCCGCAGAATAGAGGGACATTTCTATCGGTTTTAAATTTCACGGCAATATCAATTAAATCTTTCACCCGTTCGACTGTGCCGTTATTTTGATAAGTGTCCAAATTATCTTTAATCCAGAAGTTTATCAGCTCAGGCGGGCATTCGGGCATGCGGGCGGCGTCGTATGGAAATGGCACCCCGGCAAGCGGCACCATGGACGGGTCAGTCCAGCTGGCACCCTGATGCGTGAATACAAACGGATCGTAAAAATGGAAAGTGTAGATTAAGTTAGGGTATCCTGAAAAAGTCATTACTCACCAACAAGCGATACTACGGCTGGCTTGCAGTCTAAGAAACTTAGTTTTATTACAAATTTCAACCAATTCTTCACCCAATAAAAAAGAGACAATAAAAGCCGCCGCAGTGCAGTGGCCATATTCATTGAGAAGATCGCCATGGCAACCCAATTCTCACTCGTTACCTCTGTTTTTGTCATCAACTTTCCTAATCCGTAGCGAGTCTTTGCCGTTCCTATTTTGCCTTCCACTTCATTCCTCTCACCCTGTTCTAAAACTCTCAACCTCTCCAATTCACGAGCCACGGCATCTATTTCCTTGGGTGGTCTTCCCAACTTTTTTCCAGAGAATCTTATTCCATTTTCTTTCAAGTATTTACGATTCTCACGGGTACCATAAATGCCGTCAGTGATAACGACCTTCGGAAAATGACCAAATCGTCGTCTGTATTTGTTTAATTGCGGAATCAAATCAAGGCTTTCGTTATACGCATCCCATCGCAGATGATCCAAATAGAGAAAACCCTCTACGACACTCAGGGATAATTTAGGACCAAACTCTACATCAGCATTGGCTTTACCTCTGACCATTGGACGAATTTGTGGCTGGTGGATACTGACAATCCGATCCTTTACCGTATGTACTCTGTTCAAATACATTTCCTCCTGCTGCTTAAAAATAGTGCGAATGACTTCAAGCCTTTCAAATTCCTTGCGACTCAACAATTCAGGCTGATCCTTTAACACCGCTAACATATTTTCAATATGAGATAAATTCCTTCGCAAATATTGCAACTGTTGCCTAATGCCAAGACTAATCACTTTTTTGCCTTTACGTTTCTTCTTAATGATTCGCAGATAATCCCGGCGTGCTAATCGCCG
>JAUVYH010000126.1 GCA_030603165.1 Fidelibacterota bacterium | reverse complement strand
AATTTTAAAATAAATGATGCCGCTATAGGTGAAACCACAAGACATGTTCAGATGGATGCCTTTGTGGAAAATATTCAGTTTTTGAATGGAAAAGAAAAACCGGATTTAAAAAATTAGTAAAAATATGATGTGGGAAAAAAGATATTTTTGTTGATTGTTCTGTTTCTGACGTTATACATTTTCCAAGGAGTCGCAAAAACGAAGCCAGTAGTTGAGGCAAGAGTAGAATACATCACTCTACTGACTTATCTTTTGGGACCTCAGGAGAAGCATCCTATTTTCAAGGAATATCGCTTCCATGGTGACAAGCCTTTCCGTATTTATGAGTTGGATATCCCAAAAGATATACTTTCCGGTTTTTTCAATTTATTGGTTGAGTTTAATTATGAAGGAAGTACAGCGCAGGTTTATAACGACAGCGTTTTAATAAAGACGCTCAACTTAGTTTTGAACGAAGATACCTGATTCATAATTCCGGAAAGAAAACAAACTCTTCCACCTGGAATTATAATCCCAAACAGGATGGAGATAACAGGTATCGGTGCTGACCAGACAAGCGATTCTAAGAGAGTTGTGCAAGAAATTTTGTTATAGGGATGTTAAAATTGAATATGAGAGGAGATAAGAAAATGCAGTTTCGGAAATCAATCGTTTTAATTGTTTTTATTCTATGTACTTCGGTGATTAACCATGTTGTCCAGGCTCAGCCTTCTTCTGAGGCAGTTCGGGTACGCCTGGAGAAAGCCATCTTTCCTACTTATGAAATGGGTGAGGATGAAACAGCACCCATGTTTCGGGGCTATCGTTTTCCTGGTGACCGGGTGTACCGCAAGACGCGTTCCATTTACCCGTATACAGTTCAAGAAGATTTTTCTCAGAATAAAATAGATATTGAATATGATGTGCTGATTCTTGAAAATGAATACATCCGAGTAGATATTATGCCCCAGCTTCGTGGAAGGCTACAGGGCGCTATTGATAAACGGAATGACTGGGATTTTATTTATTACAACCATGTGATTAAACCGGCGGATATCGCGATCAGAAAAGCGTGGATTTCCGGAGGGCTGGAATGGACACATCCGGGCGGCCATGGTTATTCACAATTTAATAAAATCAGTTACAAAATAATCGAAGAACCGGATGGAGCTAAAACAGTGCTTGTCGGCGAGATTGAACCTGTGCGCATGCTGAAGTGGGAAACTGCCATTACTCTGAGGCCGGGGCGGCTATATGTGGAAACCACAGGGCGCTTTTTCAGTATAAAGCCGTTTCCTATTCCTTTTGCGTCGTCTTTAAACGGTGCCATGCATGCCACTGAAAAAATGGAAGCGATTTATCCGGAAGGAACATATATTACGGGTCATGGCAAGAAAAATTTGGTTAAATGGCCTGTATTTTACGGTCAGGATTGGTCTGTGTACGGAAATGTAAAGAGAATCCTTTCTATTTTTGCTGAGCAATGCCCCGCGAATTTTTACGGATGCTATTCCCATGAAAAAGATATTGAGGCAGGCACACTTGTCGTATGTGACCGTAGAACTGCTCCCGGCAAAAAGTATTTTACATGGGGTTCGCAACCTAAGGGCAGACGATGGGACACAATATTAAGCGATGAAGACGGGCCTTATATTGAGTTGCAAGTAGGTGCTTTCTGGGATAATCTGGGTTATGGCAATGCCTGGTTGGATCCTCTGGAAGTGAAGGAATACACGGTGTACTGGATTCCTGTTAAAGATATCGGCGGATTTGTACAGGCGAATAAGGATTTATGCGTTAATCTGAAACAAATAAATTCCAATGATCTGAAAATTAGTGTGCAGGCAACGCGCGAAATCAAAGGTGCGAACGTTATCCTGCAACAAAACGGCGCGGATATTCTGCGGGAAACCATTGACTTGACGCCCGCCATACCCTATGTAAAAACGTTAAAAAACATTAACCGGGACAATATCCTGTTTGATGTGATTTCTGTGGAAGGTGTCAACCTGATTTCGTATAACTCTTATACTCCGGAGGCGGAAGCGCCCAAACTGCCTAAAAAAGATAAACAGATTGCCGATATGACAATGGACGAACTGTATTCCAAGGCTAAAAGTTTTTATCAGGATTATTTTTCGGACCAGTCTGAAAAATATTTTTTGGAGATGCTTCATAGAGATCCCAATGAATCCAGAGCAAACAACGCGCTCGGCATTATGAAATTTGCCAGAGGACAGCTTGAGCAAGCAGAGGCCTTCTTTCAAAAAGCGAACCAAAATGCTCCTTTGATTAACGGTTACGAATCCAGTCTGTTTCTGGGAATGATCGAGATGGACAGGGGCAATTATGACAAGGCCAGAGAACTGCTTTTTACTTCCAGCCGGATCGCACAATTCAAAATTCAATCGTTATATGAATTGGCGAAACTGGAATTCCTGGCGGGGGATTCCAAGCAAGCCCTCGCTTATCTGGATGAAGCCGTACAAAGCGGCGGGACGCATCCGAACTTATGGAACCTGATGGCGATTATACAGAGAAAAGCTGGTTGTAAGGAAGCGGCGAAGACGTCCATTCAGCAAGCTTTAAACAGGGATGCGCTTGATTTTATCGCGATTGCAGAGAACTGGTTTGTTCATTCCGGTAGCACCAGGGAGAATGCAAAAAGCAACCTTCGCAAAATTTTCGATCGCAGATCGGATACGTTTGTTGGTTCTCAATTATTCATCGAAACAGCTTTAACCTACATGCAATTGAAGTTATGGGATGACGCTGTCAGTATTCTAAATCTTGATATAGACTATTACGCGGAACGTGAACCGGTTTATCCCATGTTAGAATATTACGCTGGTTACTGTTATGAAAAATCCGGCGATAAAAAGAAAGCCAAGGCTCTATATAAAAGCGCGTCAAAAAAGGCGGCGGAATATATATTCCCTTACCGCCCCTATTCGATAAGAGTATTACAAGCGGCGCTATCCGCCAATCCAAAAGATGCCAATGGTTGGATGTATCTCGGCAACCTTTATACGTATTTGCGAAGATACGAAGAAGGAAAAGTAAGCTGGGAAAAAGCTCTGGCTTATAATTCGAAAAACGCTATGATTTATAGAAATCTGGCCAATGCCATCTGGCATTTGAATCAGGATACATCTGGAACGATACAATTTTTAAAGAAAGCCATTCAGCTACAACCGGACCACCTGCGTTTGTACCAGGAACTGGATATGGTATACCATGCGCTGGGGATGACCGCCGAACGGATAGCCTTATTTGAAAATAACCTGGAAATCGTTTCCAAAAACAACGACCTGGCTTTGCGCTGGCATGATTTGCTGCTGCGTTTAAAACGTTATGAAGAAGCTCTGGATATTCTTGAAAACAACTGGTTTTACGCTCGAGAGGCCAAAATGTCGGTGCATACCCGGCACGCTGAATGTCAGTATGGAATCGGACAGGAACTGCTTCAAGCAGGGGAACCCGCGGAGGCTTTAGCAGCGTTTAAAAAAGCAGAAGTTTATCCCGATAATTTTAGCGAAGGCCGTCCGGACAATCCGATTCTTTCCAAACATAATTATTTGATCGGACTAGCGCATGAAGCGGCGGGAAAACTTGATTTATCGAAAAAATACTGGCAGGCAGTGGTAGAAAGTCGTGTTCGCGAGGGAACCGACAGCGAATACTATAAAGGGCTGGCTTTGATGAAGCTGGAAAAGAAAAATGAAGCTGTGACCATCTTTAAGAAATTGCTGCGAGCTCGGGAAGAAAATGTGCCGGTAAAAACTACGACTGAAAAAACAGCGATCGACTATTATTTAATAAGCAAAGTGTACGCTCAGCTTGGGCGAAACGACATTGCGGTTCAGTATTTAAAGAAGGCGATTACGTTAGATGCCGACGTGAAACTGAGCACGCGGATTGAGGCGACTATTATCATTTCAGTGGACATTTAGCTAAATTTTTAATGAAAACTTCAGTCCCAAAATTATGCCGAGATGGCACTCCGGAGTTACTTGGATATTGAAAAAAAAGACTTATCAAACATATTATGCTCATTTTAAAATGAGACCATTTGCAAGCAGTTGATAAAAAAGTACCATTGGATATAAAAATGGGAATGAATCTTAAATTGGAAAAGAATTATTTTGGGAAAATCCAGTTTTCAGTAAAATAAAATAAACTTGGCAGAAGTTGGCTATTATGCTCATATTACAGATATTATGGATTGCATTTGCTTCGGTAAAAATTATAGTTGTATCGGCACGCTAATGCTCTTCGCTTCATAACTTTTAGGACAAAATGAAACGTTCAAAAAAAATACCATTCTATTTGCCGGCTATTTATCTGTACTTGTTCCTTGTATTGTTTAGCGGGTGCCGGGATAGCGATAAAATAATTATTAGATACGCTCATGTAGGTGTAAAGGATGATCCTCAATCCAGGTTTGCTGATGAGGTAGCCAAAATAGTGAATACAAAAACCGCAGGAAGGATTGAGATTAGAGTATATCCAAATGCTCAATTAGGCAATACCAGTGAATTAGTTGATGGTGTTAAGTATGGATTTATTGGCATGTCGCATCATGATTTTTCTTCATTGAGCACATTTCACAAAGATTTGTCGGTATTTAATGCCCCTTACATTTATCGTGATGTGGAGCATGCTCTATTAGCGACAAATCCACAAACTTCCCCAATTTTGACCGCAATGAACAACGAGTTGATTAAGCATTCTGATATTAGAATATTAGGGAGCTTTTATAGGGGGGCCAGACAACTGACCACAAAATTTCCTGTGTATTCAATTGAAGACCTTAAAGGCAAAAAAATAAGAGGCTTACCATTTCCAATATGGATGTCGATGATAAAAGGAATGGGGGCAATACCTACACCTGTTGAGTTTTCCGAATTAACTGTCGCATTAATGACGAGATTGGTTGTTGGGCAGGAAAATCCTTTAAATACTATTTACGCTGCAAAGATATTCGAAGTACAGAGTCATATCATAATGACTAACCACATGCATTCGTGTTTATGTGTTTTTATTCATGAAAAGCTTTGGCAAAAAATTCAGGAAAGTGATAAAAAGATAATTCTTGATGCAATTTCAGAGGTCTCTCGCATGGCTGAAAAGTTGGTTCGTGAATTTGATGAACAAATTAAGGAGGAATTATCTTCGAAAGGATTGGTTTTTATTGATGAATCTAATGGATTGGATATTGAGAATATTAAATTTTCGGTTTTAAAACAGATTAATGCCGATTTTCCTGAATGGAAGAATTATATAAATGAAATTCAAAAAGTTAAATAAATTTATGAAAATATTGCAGAAGATCAGAAATAGTGACCGAATTTTAAGTACGCTGATATTGTTTTCTATTTTAATTATAATGATTGTACAAATTGTATTGAGGTCGATTTTTAATATCCTATTTGTTGGGGTTGAAGAACTGTCCAGGTATCTTTTTATTTCAGTTGTGTTTATGGGATTACCATATTATTATCGTATCGACGGGCATATAAAACTCGAAGGAATCCAGAAATATTTGCCGCAAAAAATCAGAATGATCATTGATATAATAATTCAAATACTGAGTTTTTTTGTTTTTGCAATTATTGCATTTTCAGCACTGTACACAACCCTGACAAATTACAATAGTGCTACTCCTACCATATCTATTCCGTTCTGGCTGTTTTTTCTGCCAACTATTTTAGGATTTACACTTCTTTCAATTGAACATCTGAATATTCTAATCAAGACAATTAAAAGAGATACATCAGGATGGGCATAGCTATAATCGTCATATTTTTTGTCTTAATGCTAATTGGTTTTCCGGTTGTAATTTCAATAGCAATACCATCCATTATTTACGTATTTGCTTATGGATTTCCAATTGAATTGGTTTCCTTGCGGGTTCATTATGCCTTAGATTCATATCCATTATTAGCTATCCCAATATTTATATTTGCGGGAAACTTAATGAATAGTACAGGTATAACCAATCGGATTTTCAAGTTTGCCGATGTGTCTGTGGGTAGAGTACCGGGAGGAATGGCACAGGTCAATATTTTCGCCGGTTTGCTGTTTGCAGGTATGTCAGGTGCGGCTTTGGCTGCTGTGGGTGGTTTAGGTCCGGTTACTCTGAAAACAATGGAGGCGAAAGGATTTAAAAAATCGTTTGCTGCCGCGGTTACAGTTTCGTCAGCCACAGTCGGTCCAATATTTCCACCCAGTATTCCTCTCATAATCTACGGTATCGTAGCTTCTGTTTCAATTGTGAAATTGTTGCTGGCTGGAGTTATTCCTGCCTTAATCATCGTAGCATTATTGATGATAACAACCGCGATAATATCAAAAATTAAAAATTATCCCCGGGCTGAAAAATGGCCTTCTCTCAGTGAATTGAAGAAAAGTTTCATTCCTGCCTCACCTGCAATTGCAGCCCCTGTATTATTAGTTGCAGGAATGCTCAGTGGCTTTTTCACACCTACCGAAATAGCTGTAGTGATGGTTGCGTACATCATTCTAATTAGTTTACTGGTATATCGTCAACTAAAATGGTCGCATCTTGTAGGCGCTGCATACCAAACGATTCGGATTTCTGCTAGTATTTTGATTATCGTATCTGTAGCATCTTTATTTGGCTGGATATTGACTGTGGAACAAATCCCTCAGGCGTTTGCGAACAACATTCTCGCATTAACAACAAATCCGTGGTATTTATTAATCATTATTAATATTTTTTTGTTAATTGTAGGAATGTTTTTGGAGAGCACAACGGCGACTCTGTTAGTTGTTCCTATAATTGCACCACCCTTGGTTGCGGCAGGTATAGACCCAATTCACTTAGGTGTTGTTATAATTCTAAATTTAATGATAGGATTAATGACGCCTCCTCTCGGATTATCGTTGTTTTTAATTAGTAACATAGCTAAGTTACCAGTAAATGAAATTTTCAGGGTTGTAGTTCCTTATCTAATTACTTTAATTGTAACATTGATTCTCGTTACTTTTTTCCCATCAATAAGTTTATTAATTCCTAATATATTAAATTAATTTGCTCATGACGAAGAATGTAACAGTATAACAAATGGTAACAAGAAAGAAAAAAAGCAAAAAGAAAGAAGAGAAGTGGATATTATGGCTGCAGTGAATCTGGGCAGAGATACTGATTGTCTGGCGGCAGTGGCTGCGGGAATTTCAGGGGCTCTTACCGGTGCGTGGTATATCCCTGAAGAATGGATTAAACAGGTTGATTATGTGTTGCCAGTGTCAATTCATATATCAATACTCAACGAACCTTGCGGGAACATGCAGACGGCTTGCATAACGCATTGAAAGCACGAATTCAAAAAATTAGCGTGTATTGTCAAACGATGAATTAATAAGGAGAATAAGCTATGATTGTTATCCCAGCAGACAAAGGCTATGATGTGGTCCTTGTGGCGTTTAAGCGGGGGGAATATGTGCTCGAAGGATTGACGGAATATCTGAAAAAGGAAAAAGCGGATGCGGGTTTGATCATTTCCGGAATCGGATCACTGGATATATGCCGGATTCATATGATTGAACATTCGAATGTACCTCCGAATGATCTCTTTATTGATCTTAAAGGACCGGTAGAAGTGAGTTCGTTAGTAGGATCCATTGCCGGGGGGGAACCCCATATTCACGTGACGGTACAGGATGTAAAAAATGATAAAGTCTATTGTGGCCATCTGGAAGCCGGTTCCCGGTGCTGTTATCGGATAGAAGTCGGATTGATGCTCTTTCGTGATATCACAACACAACGAATTGTGGATGAAGCTACGGGTTTGATTGATATCGTACCTGCAGGAGAATTATGATGACCGATTTAGAAAAAACAACGATTCAGGCAAAAAATGTGTTGCAGCGTTTTGACTTGCAGGGCAAAGTAGCTGTTGTCGTCGGAGGGAGTAGAGGACTGGGGCAGGCGATGGCTCTTGGGTTGGCCTCTGCCGGTGCGGATGTCTGTGTAGTGGCCTGGGGACCTGAAGGACTGCAGGAGACGGCCGAAGCGATTGCTTCGTTCGGGAGGAACGGAAAAAACCTGCCGATTGATGCCACTTCTGAGCAAAAGGTTGAAGCGATGACGAAACAGTTGATGGAGTGGTATGGCAAGGTCGATATTCTGGTCAATAGCCAGGGAACCGTTCATCTTGAGGATGCCGAAGAATTTTCTACGGCGCAGTGGAATACCGTGCTCGATGTCAATCTCAAATCCTTGTTTTTTACGTGTAAACACGTTGGCAGGATCATGCTGCAGCAAGGAAAGGGGAAGATTATTAATATCTCCTCTGTCCGTGGATTTCAGGGAAGAGCGAAGGATCTTGCCTATGCTCCCAGCAAAGGCGCGGTGAATCAATTAACCAAATCTCTGGCTATCGAATGGGGACCAAAGGGGATTAATGTGAATGGAATTGCCCCGGTGTTCACGAAAACGGCGATTAGCGAACCGGTTCTTAAAGATGAAACGATCCTGAATTGGGTGTTAGGTCGTATCCCAATGAAACGATTGGGGCAATTGGAAGACCTCTTTGGCCCGGTGATCTTTCTAGCATCAGAAGCCTCAAATTTTGTCAATGGTCATATCCTGCCTGTTGATGGAGGCTGGTTGTCTGCCTGAATATAGTGTTGCTGTGATGAATAAAACTATTCTGTTCCACTATCCTGTTTCAGTTTTTATCTTTGTCTCTCCTGCCATCAAAAAAGAGGTTGTCCCATCTGCAGTTGAAGGTTGAAAAGAAGCGATGGCATAGGTAACATTTTTGATGAATATAAGTATTCAACTGAGAAAACACGTAATTTTTACGAAAGGTATATGAATGGGAAAAAAATAAAAACTGGGTGGCCAACAAAAGTGATTTTAAAAACAGTTCCGAACAGATTTGAATTTATTTTCACCCCAACTCATGCATCATGGCTAAATATAATCGAGATGTTTTTTAGCAAAATGGCAAGGAGTTTTTTGCGAGGGATTCGAGTTGAATCAAAAGAAGAATTAAAATCCAGAATTATGAAATACCTTGATGGAATAAATGAAATCCCCACTGTTTTTCGATGGGAATGGAAAATGGACGAAAAGAATTAACTTTTTAAATAATATTAGGATAGAGTGAAGATGTCAGGTGAAAAACATTATACTTAAAAAGGTCAGGATTAACACCGATGTGTAAAATTCAATTAGAACTTGGAGCAACACCGATTGAAGAGATCGAAATTCCCGCTTTGAACAAGTCAATCTGTTTATTGAATTTACAATATTAAATATCTGAGGATGCTCATTTATTATAATGATTTAGGTAAAATAAAATCACTTCAGAATAGTGTGATGTCATCCATATTCTGCTATTATTTTACAGCTTTATTATGTAGATAAAAATGTGAATCTGCAGGATAGAGGTGCACAATCTTCGTTTCCATCGCTGTTTCTTTATACCCCTTCACTTCAATGAGCATTTCAAAATACTTTGGCATGGATGGCATGAGGATACGAACCTCTTCTTCAAATTTTCTCGTTTGAATCGGATCAACAAGCATATTGATGACTGTTAAACGGCCAATCTGATGAAATGAAATGATGAAAAGTATATTATTGGAATTGGGTCCTGGTAATTTTGTTAAAATCACATAGTCCTGTACATAATTTGTCTTGTCATTGTAAGCAAATTTATAGATATCTT
>JAUVYH010000127.1 GCA_030603165.1 Fidelibacterota bacterium | reverse complement strand
CTTTTACCTGATCATTAGTAAGATATTTACCTTCAGCTATTTGTCGTTCGGCAACCTGTACTTCTTGTAACAGATCAAGCTTTTCAATTATTGCCTGATATTCTGCAACATCGACTAATACAGCGGAACTTTTCCCATGCTGGGTTAATATTAAGGGTCTTTTCGTTTCTTTAACTTGCTTCAAAAAACTTGCAGCGTTTGCCCTAAACTCAGACAAAGGCTTTATATCATTTTCTAGATTAATTTGTCTCATATTTCCACCATTATTTTGTATTTCAAAAAGTACGTTTTAAAATACATAACATAAATGAAAATAGCAATTTTAAAGTTAGTTAACCGGGTTTGTAATATCTGATTCTATAAATACCGAAAATTTCAATCGAGCAGGCTAAATATAATTAGCCTACATATCTATGCTTTCCCCGACTTATCTTTGCGGAAGTTCACACTCCATAAGCGCTAATATTTTTGACTACTCGTTACGAACCCTATAAAACTAACTTCCGCAAAGATTATCACAAAAATCTGCAATCTGCAATTTGAAATCTAAAATCGAATTTATTCAACCGGTTCCCACTCCGCAATGGTCTCAATTTCGACTTTCGTCTGCGGTTCCGATGTCCAGAATTCGTTGGAATTGTAAGTCCAGCCCATGGTTTTCGAGCCGCCGCCGCTTTCCGTAGTAATTAAAAACCGGTTCGCTAAATGCCCGAAATAATTCGCCTGATCGCGGGGTTGTTTGTTGTCGCCGCCACTTGGATCAACGGGTATCCAGCCGTAATTCGGCAGATAAACCTCCGCCCAGCGATGAAACACATCGTCCATGCTGGCGTCGTCATTGCGCACAACCACCGAGCCTACATAGCGCGCCGGCAATCCCGCCGCCCGGCACATGGCGATATAAACAAAGGTATATTCCGAGCAAGAGCCGTTGCCGCGCGCCAAAACCGTGGGCGCAGTATTCCAGCCACCGACCATTTCATAATACATATTTTCAATCAGGTAGTTGAAAATCTTTCTGGCAATCCAGTAAGGATTTTTTTCATCGCCGACACATTTAGCAACGGCGTCCCCGATCACCGGATGTTTGATCTGATACTTTTCATTATTTTCCAGATAAATATTTTTCACCTCTTTTGGAATTTCCGATAGTGAACCAACTTTATCCGGAAAGATGAAATAACGCGTCTCATAAATCGTCGCATCCACCACGGATATCACATTCTGAATAGTTTTGGCTTCTATGAATTTTGTGCTAAACAGGGCGGTTTTTTGTCCCCATTTATCAGTAACGATTTTTGGATGTTTCGGCGTATATACAATTTCTCCGTTAATTTCCTGGTTATCGCGATCAACTGGGATTGCCAGGTGTACATCCAAGGTTTTTATATTATTCGGACCAAAGTTCTTTACCTGGTGGGTTAACGTGACTTTAGCGCGGCGTTCATTTTTCCGAATGAACAATTTTTTGTCGCGAACTTTCAACCGGTAGATTTTATCGTTCTGATAATCTGCCGCCCAGAGATTTTTCCCATCAAACGCCAGCCCCCGCGTAAAAGGTCCCGGCGCCTCGGTTATCAGCACTACGCAGCCACTTTCGGGATCGACCATATATATTTCATCTTTGATCCTGTCGGAAACCCATAAATATGTTCCGTCAAAACAGATACCTCTCGGATCACTTGCCGGTGATCTGAATTCCCGGATTGTGGTACCGTCATCGGGGCTGAATTGGATGATCTTGTCGGCTCTTTCATCGGCACACCAGAGATATTTGCCGTCCCAGGCTAATCCACGAGGACTGCCTTCGGGAGCGTCAACGGCTTTGAGAATTGTCCCGGTTTTGGGATCGATTTTAAATATTTTCTGTTCTTTCCAGTCTGAATTCCATAGCGCTTCACCGTCCCAGCACAAGCCCATAGGCCAGTAAGCCGGAGAATCGATGGATTTAATAACTTTCCCCGATTTGGGATTTATACAGAAAAGCTTGTCGGCTTTGCGATCCGCCAGCCAGAGTGATTTACCATCATAAGTCAGACCTGTCGGACAGCTGCCGGGTGTATCGAAACTTTTAATGACTTCACCGGTATGTGCCCATAACGTATTGAATAAAAACAAAGCAAGCATCATGACAGAAAGTTTTTTCTTCATGGTTTCCCCCGTTGTTAGTGTGTATTCATTTTAAACGGTGTTATAAATAGTTTGCGAGATCCATCAACCCCTTTAGATAGGGCTCCATACCGGGCTGGCAGTACCGGAATTTTACAACATCCTTCAGCACGGATTGATCAAAATTTTCCCTGGAGAAGGGAAACTCACTCAGCTGAATTTCGGCGGTGGGTATCTTGAGAATCTCCAGCAATTCCCGAATTCCATAAGCCGTTCTAGCCAGCGATCCGGGATTAATCAGGATGCCGGCAAGTTCCTTCCGGCTACGGCTGATGGTTTTCATTATGTGTTCTTCGTCGTAAAACTGTAAGATTTTCAAGTCTATGTTCAGTTCTGTCGCTGTTTTTCGCAGAGCTCTGTTGATTTTATCAATTGTCAACCGCGTTCCGGTATTTGCCGAGATTTTTCCTAAAAGAGGCATATTGGGTCCGTGGATGACGAGTATTTTCATGTCTTAAAAATAATAGGGATTAATTTCATATACAACAGCTGTCTGGATCTAATCTCAAATATCGCTATGCCGCCGATTAAGCTATTGATTGTGTTTTACTTCAATTCACATTACATTAGCGCTATCAATCCGGAAGGTTACTATATGAACACATTAATCAACACTCTAAAAACAATTTTTGGCAAATGTTTACCGATTTGGAATTATACGCTTCTCGAAAACGACATCATTACTCTTCATCTCGGCAATATCGTTCTTGCGGTCATCATCTATTTTACCGGCAGGAAATTATCACGCATGATCGTTACCATGCTTGATAAATATGTGCTGAAAAAGTATATCCGCGACGCCAAAGCCCAGGCAAATCTCATTTCAATCACCGGCAACATTTTGACAATTACGGTTCTAATACTCGTGTTGTTGGCTCTGGGCATTTCAAGCACCGTATTTGTAAAAATCTGGCTATTGACGCTGTTTACAATAAAGGATAATCCTATCCAGCTGGGCAATATTATTATCGGGCTGATTCTCCTGGTCGTCGGTCTCGGTCTGTCCCGATACATTTCGGCGCAGGTCATTGCCCGCATTCCGCGACAATTAACAATCGAGGTCTCCGTAATAAAAACCCTTGAGACTATTGTAAAGTACCTGCTGATTATCATCGTTTGCCTGTTTGTACTCAGTGTTGTGGGAATTCCATTAACCGCCTTCACCGTCATCGGCGGCGCGTTTGCCATTGGTATCGGTCTGGGTAGCCAGCATCTGGTCAATAATTTCTTAAGCGGGCTGGTGCTAATGATGGAGCGCCCCTTGAAAGTCGGCGATATCGTGGAAATGGAAAACCGGCGGGGCGTTGTCGAGCATATCGGTGGTCGTTCAACCCGTATTCGCACATTCGAAAATTACCGCATGGTCATGCCTAACAGTAAATTATTAGAAAATACCGTCGTCAACTGGTCCCTGGTGGATAATTATCTCAGGCGTGAGGTTTCGGTAGGCGTTGCTTACGGATCGCCGGTGCAGGAAGTTCACGATCTTATTTTGAAAGCCGTTCGGGAAAATCCAGCCGTCGAGAAAAAACCCAAACCCATGGTTATTTTCACCGATTTCGGCGACAGTGCATTAATGTTTAAAGCATTTTTCTGGATTCAGCTTACTGAAACCATTTACCCTATGGTTATCGAAAGCGATGTGCGATTTCGCATTGACGAGCTCTTCCGGGAAGCGGGAATTGTAATCGCTTTTCCGCAGAGTGATATTCACCTGGATACGTTAAAACCTATGGAGGTAAAGATAACTAACCTCCCGGGAAACATGAGCGGCGCAAAAGAAGGTTAAGATTAAGGTTAAGGTTAAGATTCTATTGTAGGATAAATGACATTTACCTGGACAGGCGTTTGTCATCGGTATAGATCGACCAGTTCCAAAACACAGTGTATGGAAACAGCCAGCCTTCCTGCTGCAATGCCCAAAATGGTCCTTCGGCAAGAATTAGGGTCTCTCTACCGGTTGTCAAAAGCGCCCTTTTTGCATTTTTTCGATATTTTACCCGCAACTTCGCCTTGCAGTCCAGGCGCCAGCGCCTACCCTCCGGACAGGCTTTTGCCTCCAGGATTACCGGGTTCAGCGCCAGGGCAACTCTACGATCATTAACATAATTCCGCCAACTAATTTTCCGGCTGGGCAACATTATACGGGAAACATTTTTTTTCTGTCGTCTTAACAATGCCTTCCAATTTTTGATCACCCCGATTACTTTGGGTGATTTCATGGCAAAATCAGACGACCATTCCCGGTCATTACGGGTCTTCATACATAATCTCAGCGATTGTTTTCCATATTCCGGCACACCGAAAAGTCTTCCGTAAAATGATATTACCAGGTTCGTGTTATAAATCGATAACTTGTCAGAAAATGAGTATCCGCTAATACCCCGCTTTGTTAAGGTGGAATCCCATTCGTTCATGCGTTTATTGATCTCGCGTATCGGAAGATCGGAAAACATTAAAATAATAACTAGCGCGGCAATTCCGATAATGATCCGGGTTATCGTATATTGTTTGTTCCCAAGTTTAATCGGGAGAAAGACTGCAAGTATGATTACAGAGAAAGCAATTAAAGCGGGACCCTTTAACAGGATTGACCAGAAAAGCAGTATGAAAACGAAGAACGAGATTATTCCCATGAGAATTGCTAAAACAAGTTTAACAAGCTTGCGAACAAATGTGCGGTCTAAAACATTCATAGCGTTTCCCTCTCATGTTTTTTATCACTCCCCAAATATATCAAAAAATCGACAGGAGCAAAATGTTTTTTACCACTTTTTGCATTTATATATTAAAACGAATTTCCATCACATCGCCATCCCGGACAATATAATCTTTGCCTTCCAAGCGCAATATTCCTTTTGCGCGGCACGCCGGCAGGCTTCCATGTTGGATCAAATCCGTACAGGCAACAACATCAGCGCGGATAAAACCGCGTTCAAGATCAGAGTGAATGGCACCGGCAGCCAGCTGGGCGTTTATGCCTTTGCGAATTGTCCATGAACGACACTCGTCCTCGCCCACTGTGAAAAACGAAATCAGCCACAAAAGATCATAGGACTTTCTGATCAGGCGATAAAGCGCGGGTTCCTGAATTCCCATTTCCTCCAAAAACATCGCCTGGTCATCAGGATCAAGCTCCGAAATCTCTTTTTCAATTTTTAAACAGAGCGGAATTACAGATACATTGTCGGAATTGAGATATTTATATTCATTTTCACAATTTTTAACATGCTTCAATTCTGACTCTTCAATATTTACGACAATCAGCAACGGTTTTGCCGTCAGGAACTGGAAGCCTTTTAAAGCTTTATCCTCCTCTGCCGTAAAGGTCATATCCCGCAAAGGCGTTTCGTTTTCAAGAGCGGTTTTGCATTTTAACAAGAGGTCTCGTTCATGTTCGTCGGCTTCGTTTCGCACTTTTTTTAGCTGCTTTTCCAGTCGTTCCAGGCGGTTTTCAATAATCACAAGATCAGACAAAAGAAATTCCGTCAATGCAAATTGAATATCGGAAGCAGGGTCTATCCGCCCCGATGGATGAGGATACATCTCATCTTCAAAAGCCCGTATGACTAAAATAATTTCATCAACACTTTTTAAATTGGCAAAAAATTGTGCCGATAAACCGTTTTCGTTCTGTGAATCAAGACCGGGCACTTTAACATACTCGACCGTTGCATTGACCTTGCTCCGCGGCTTAAAAAGAGCCGTCAGCTGATCCAGGCGCTCGTCCTGAACATTGATAACTCCTCGCTCGGCGATATGCTTCGCTTTATAATCCGCAGCGCTCGTTTTATGGCTTAATAATGTTGTAAAAAGCGTTGATTTACCTGAAAAAGGTAATCCGACTATACCTATTTGCACTCCATTGCTCCATATTATTTTCGTTTTATAAAGAGAGCAAATTTATAACAGAAATCTGTGACGCCCAAAAAGGAAATTCCATTATTTAACAAATTTTTTCCTTAAACAATTGAACAGATATTTATAAATTTTACGAAAATTGGAGGGGTTATGTCTATTGAAGTTGTTCCTGTCACATCAAAAAAAGACCTGAAACAATTTATCAAACTGCCCTGGAGAATCTATTCCGGTAATCCCAACTGGGTTCCACCCTTGCTTTCAGAACAGAAAAAGATGTTTAGCAGGAAGCATTGCCCGTTTTATGAACACTCGGATGCTGAATTATTTCTGGCTAAACAAAACGGCGAGATCGTCGGTAGAATCGCAGCTATCAAAAACAACAACCATCTGAAAGTTTATAATGATGAGGTCGGTTTTTTCGGGTTCTTCGAATCTGTCAATGACCGGGAAGTTGCCCATGCCCTTTTCGATAAGGCGTCCAGCTGGGTCAAAGAACGGGGCTTGAAATATCTTAGGGGACCTGAGAACTACTCTCAAAACGAAACAGCAGGTCTTTTAATCGACGCCTTCGACCAGCCGCCTGTCATTGAAATGACCTACAATCCTCCATATTATGTTGATCTCGTTGAATCGGCGGGTTTTGAGAAAAAAATTGATCTGTATGCCTATTCTATTGAAGGCGTCACCGACATACCAAACAGACTGTCCGGTGCGGTGAATAAAATTATGAAGAACGCCGACTTCACCGTTCGCAATATAAACATGAAAAAGCTCGACGAAGAGGTTGAACGGGTTAAAACGGTATATAACGCGGCGTGGTCGGAAAATTGGGGCGCCGTTCCGCTCACAGAAAAAGAGATTGATGAACTAAAGAAAAATTTAAAAACTATCGTCATTCCCGACATGGCATTCATTGCCGAAATTGACGGGAAGCCTATTGGCGTATCGTTGACCATACCCGACGTCAATGAAGCGCTGATAAAATTGCGAAGCGGTCGCCTTCTCCCCTTCGGAATATTTAAACTGCTCTGGTACAGCCGTAAAATCACCGGCACCCGAACCCTGATCATGGGCGTATTAAAAGAACATCGCCATAAAGGTATAGATATCGTATTTTATCATGAAGCGTTTAAAAACGGTTTGAAACACGGGTTCAACAAGGGCGAAATGTCCTGGATATTAGAGAACAACATCCCCATGCGCCGGGCGCTGGAAAAAATCTACGGTACACACATTTACAAAACTTACCGTCTTTATGAAAGGGAAGTATAAATGTCCTTCGTGAAAAAACTTTTCCGCGAATACAAATCCCTGCTTAAACCCCTGCCGATAGAGAGTATTCCGAATTTATTCTTACTCAGACCAATCGCATTTATTCTCGTCAAACTTTTATACTATTCTCCGGTTACTCCAAACCAGGTCTCCGTTTCGGCAATGATCTTCGGCATTTCAAGCGGTTTGTGTTTTTCAAAAGGCACCCCTGGAGGTTTTGCTCTTGCCGGTATGTTTTACGGTATCGCTCTCATCCTGGACTGTGCCGATGGAATGCTCGCCCGGATTAAAAAGAACGGAACTCCGACAGGAAGGATCGTTGACGGTCTTACGGATTATATCAATGGAATTGCGATTTTCACCGGACTGGGTATTGGTCTGTCAAAAATGTATGTCAATCTCCCGGCGCCGATCTGGTTTGTCGTCCCGCTTGCGGCTGTTTCAACTGTAATTCAATGTGTTCTGGTGGATTATTACAGTGGTCAATTCTTAATTCATGCCCTGGGAGACCGAAAGTCTATTAGTAGTGAAATAGATGATCTTACTGACGAATTAGAAAAACTACGCCGGCAGAGCTGCTGTTATTTTCAGAGGTTATTGATAAAATTTTACCTGGGCTATAGCGCCATACAAAATAAATATTCCGGAAAACAGCGCAAATACGACCCCCAACGATATTACCAGGTGAATAAATATTTGCTTCGGCTTTGGTCAATGGTAGATCCTTCTGTGAACATTCTTATACTGATCATTTCCTCCTTTTTATTCAAACCGGAAATCTTCCTGATATACGCGATTTTCATTGCCAATGGGTGGATCGTGTTAATTTCAATTATACAAAGAGTTGTGAATAAAAAAATTGAGATTGTTTAGAAATTCACATAACACGGCATTAATATAGTCATGAGTCCACTTAAAAAAGAAATCTTCCTAGAAATAGAAACCGTTGAAACGGTTATACGAATTGGGTTGTATATCATTAACCCCCGACTTCTCCAGAAGGAGTCCCTGCTGGGAAAGTCGGGGGTTAATAACAACTTACCAGATATAATAACTGTTTTTCTCATAGAGATGCCTTTGGCAAACAGTTTCTGGTTTTTTTATTATGCTTAATATACTTCAAATTTCAACCTTTTTTTAAGTGGACTCAGTCATGAATATTCTGGTTACCGGCGCAACGGGTTTTATCGGAAAACATTTAATTCCGCAACTTCTCCAAAGAGGCTGGAACGTCCGGTGTCTGGCTCGTCCCACAAGTCAGCGTCCGGAAGAATTTATCGATCAAGTTGAATGGGTAATCGGCAACCTGGAAGATCGCTCCTCGTTAATCAACGCCTGTGCCAACGTAGATGCAGTTGTCCATCTGGGCGGTGCAATAAAGGCGAAAAATGCCGATACTTTTTATATCGTTAATGTCGAAGGCACGCGTAATCTTCTCTGCGCACTGGAACAATCCGGGAAATCTAATGCCAGGTTTATATATATTAGTTCCCAAGCTGCCCTGGGACCTGCGCCGACTTCTGAGCCTTTAACCGAAGTACATACTCCGCGACCCGTTTCCAACTATGGTAAAAGCAAACTGGAGGCGGAAGAGATTGTGCTCGAATATAAAACCCGGCAGCGGTGCATTATTCTCCGACCGGTGGTAGTATATGGACCCGGTGATCGTGAATCGCTGGCGTTTTTCAAAATGGCAAAATATCATTTGAACCCCAGGTTGGGCATTCAACCGCAATACATTAATCTCGTTTACGTGCATGACTTAATTGAAATAATCTGTCTGGGACTCGAAAAAAATATAAATTCCGGGGAAATTTTTAATGTGAATGACGGAAATAGCGCCGGCTATCGTGTAAGTGAAGTTATCAATTGTGCAGCCCGGCTTCTGAACACCTGGACGCTGCCCGTATTCATCCCGAAGCCGATCCTCAAAATCGTTGCAATTCTTAACGATTGTATTTCAAAACTATTTGGTTATACCAGTATGTATAATTCCGATAAATATCGTGAACTTTCCGAATCCTACTGGATCTGTTCATCAGAAAAAGCCCAAACATTAATCGGCTATACACCCGAATATGATATGCTGAAAGGATTTTTCATAACCGCTAAGTGGTATAAAGAACACCGCTGGCTATGATAAATTCCCGCCTCTCATTGATCAGTTCATAAGAGGCATCTTTCCGGCTGTTTGTCCGGTTTTGCGCTTTGTTTTATTGTAACGGGAAATATTGTTATTCTATCCGGGATCATCCTCCGGAGATACCAGCCGAACCATGACTTCCGATATATTTTCCAAGCATAAATTAAAACGGATACGCAATCCCTAACAGCAGTCCATTCTCAGTATGGTTATAATAACTGCC
>JAUVYH010000112.1 GCA_030603165.1 Fidelibacterota bacterium | reverse complement strand
ATCTGGATCATGATTGCGTTATTATTCATGATCCGCAGCCTCTCCCACTTATTAATTTTTATAGGAAAAAACAACCATGGGTATGGCGCTGCCACGTTGATATTTCACATCCAAATGAACAACTATGGGAATTTTTAAAAGAGTTCATTTTAAAATATGATGTTGCAATTTTTTCAAGCGAGAAATATAAAAAAGATGATATTTACCTGGATCAAAAAATAATTAATCCGGTTATCGATCCATTATCTCCCAAAAACATGGAGCTGAGTGAAAAAGTCATCTCAAAATACCTTAAAAAGTTCGGTGTTCCAACGGATAAACCACTTCTAACACAAATATCGAGATTTGACAAGTGGAAAGACCCTGAGGGAGTATTAGAAGTTTTTAAATTGGTGAAAAGTAAGGTTGATTGCCGACTGGTTCTTTGCGGCAGCATGGCAACTGATGATCCCGAAGGAGTAAAGATATTCAAACAAGTAGAAAAAAAAGCGAATAATTTGATAGCAAAGGGAGATGTTTTTTTGATAACTTCTGAAAATAATATTTTGGTAAATGCACTGCAAAGGAGATCGGATGTGATAATTCAGAAGTCAATAAGGGAGGGATTTGGTCTTGTTATTTCTGAAGCGCTCTGGAAAGAAAAACCTTTAGTGGCGTCAAATGTTGGTGGCATACCTTTGCAAATTGTTGATGGAGTAAATGGTCTTTTGGTTGACCCTTTTGATAATGAAGGATTTGCAGATAGAATTGTAGAGATTATAAAACATCCCAATTTAGGGAAGGAACTTGGCAAAAAAGGTAAGGAAAGCGTTAGAAAGAAATTTCTTGTGACAAGGCTTTTATCTGATTACCTCGATTTAATGAGAGACATGTTTTGTGATCGGAAGAACTGAGAAATTTTATTGTAATTTTTAAAACTAAAAAGTGAAGAATTGTAATCATACAATGCAAAAGATATTAAATTAACTCGTAGATTAGAAGTAAGCCTACGTATTAATTAACAGTTTGGTGTAAGATATATTTCAAAAGACAGCCGAAATGATAATGTAAAAGTTAATGCAATAGTATCTGACATTGAAAAAAAGTAGATGACTCCAATGAATTGAGTGATGAAGTCAGTGTCGGATAATACCGGGGTTCTGTTTCAATATTTATCTTCTGAATTGCATTCTCTGTTGACAAAAGGCAAACATTAGCATATATTTACAGTATGAAATATTTGAACTGGGATTCTAAAAAAAACGAGGTTTTGAAACATGTGCGTGGGATTTCTTTCGAGGAAATTGCATATCTAATTGAATCAGATCAGATACTTGGAATTGAGGAGAATCCAAAACGATCTAATCAAAAAATTTATATTCTGGAAATAGAGAACTATGCTGTTGTTGTACCTTTTGTAGAAGACGATAATGAAATTTTTCTCAAAACTGCCTTTCCAAGTCGTAAATATACCAAACGTTACGGTTTAAGGGGGAAATAATGAAAAAATTAAGTCAAAAGGTTTTTGAGCCACTTGATCAGGAAGAAAAAGAATTGATGGAATCAATCGATCGTGAAGAGTGGCGGTCTGTTAAAAACATCAAACAAGAAAAAGAGAAGGCAATTGCCGCAGCCCGAAATACCTTGAAAAAAGACAAGCGTATAAATCTTCGTCTCACTCAAAAAGACTATCGCCAAATTCAAATAAAGGCTATCGAAGAAGGGATTCCATATCAAACACTTATTTCCAGCATAGTGCATAAATATTTAAATGGTTCTATAACTCCAAGGTCATAGGGTGGAGAACAGAACCTGTTGCTGCACATTGACCGGAAGGGATCGCAGCCTTTGTTCTTAATCAAGTATTTTCAAGTTCAGTTCTTCTGTAGATTTGGACATCATCGAGTCACCCTTTCGGCAAGTGAGCAATCCGATATATGTAACACAAACACTGTTGTTTGCCTGCCCGCTCTTTGCCTTGTAGAGAATCCTTTGGATCAATGACATGCCTGAATTACTTTTTATCTCGAAGAGATCCCTTTGGGACGATTCCATCAAATTTGTCTTTTTGATTTATTAGTGTATATTTACCACCAGGTGGTGAATAATCCACCACTCACTGGAAAATATGATGAAATTTATTCCGAGAAATATTGAAGAAAATCTACTTGATGCCATTTCATATCGTCCTGTAGTTTTGTTAAATGGAGCCCGTCAGACCGGGAAAAGTACATTAGTAAAGTATTTATCCGGAAATATTGCAAGCCGGTATTATACCTTTGATGATTTTACGCTTCTTTCTTCTGTTAATAATGACCCTGAAGGTTTTATATCCGGTTTGCAAGGTCCTGTTATTATTGATGAAATTCAACGCGTTCCTAAATTGTTTGTAGCAATTAAGAGACAAGTTGACCAAAATAGAGAACCCGGACAATTTCTACTGACAGGTTCCGCCAATATTTTACTTTTACCAAATCTTTCTGAATCGTTAACCGGAAGAATGGAAATACAAACATTATGGCCTTTTTCAAATGATGAAATTCATAGGACAAAAAGTCTATTCATAGATCGTCTGTTTTCAGAAGAAATTCCCTCTGTGATTAATAAGGAATTAGATCGAGCGGGGTTGATAGAGAAAATTTTAACAGGAGGGTATCCGGAAGTTCAAACGCTTTCATCGGAAAAAAGAAAACAGCGCTGGTTTAGATCGTATGTGACAACAATTATCCAAAGAGAAATTCGGGATCTTTCAAAAATAGAAGGGTTATTTGAAATACCGCGCCTGCTATCAATATTGGCTTCCCAAAGCGCTTCTATATTAAATATTTCAAATGTAAACCGGAAAACAGGTATTTCAAATACGACAATGAAGCGTTATCTTGGTTTATTACAGGCGGTTTTCTTAATTCAATTAGTGCCGGCTTGGTATCGTAATATAGGTAAACGTCTAATTAAATCTCCTAAATTATATATAAATGATACAGGATTGTTAACATACTTATTGGGACTTGACAGACATCAATTGATGAATTATCCTGACAATCTTGGACCTGTTTTGGAAAATTATGTAATGAACGAATTAGTAAAACAATCTACATGGTGCGATACTGAAACAAGGTTATTTTATTACAGAACGGTAAATGGCAGGGAAGTGGATTTTGTCCTTGAAAATAATCGCGGCGAAATTGTAGGAATAGAAGTAAAATCTTCCAACTCTGTTGATGCTAATGATTTTAAAGGACTTAGAGATCTAAGTGAAACTACAGGAGATCAATTTGTTAATGGAATTGTTCTTTATCTTGGTGAAAATGTAATTCCCTTTGGTAAAAAATATTTTGCATTACCAATTAGCGCTCTGTGGAAATAAATTTATAAATGTAAAAATATTGATGTTGGGAATGAATTAATTAACGATATCGGTGTTCAACGATGAAAATTAAACATAAAATATGAGGAGGAGCCATGAGAATAAGAGCAATGCGAACGCTATGTATTGTATTAATGTTGGGCTTGTTTATGATGTTTTTCGTATCACAATGCGGAAAAAAACAGCCTGAAAGCGTTACTATGAAGCAGGCGTTTATCAAAACAGTTGTCAATGATATGGTCGCCAAATTTGGTAAGGAACATACCAGACGCATTGAAACCGGGGTCAGGCAGGTGGAAAAACTCTGGTATGACGCCGATGGGAATGACGAAGCGTTTAAAGATTTCTGCCTGAATAATTTCATCGCCGATAAAAATGATCTGGATAAAGCGTTTGAACGGTTGGAAATGTCATTTGAAACGTTGTTCGGGACATTAGTGGAACAAGAGCGTCAGTTTCAATGGAATTTGCAGGTAGATACCGGTCCGATTTTACCGATTGATTATCTTTTGGCAAATTTCAATTTGAGTTCTCATGTGGAAGAGGATCTCTACAAGACTAAAATCGCCTTTTTCGTGCTACTGAATTTTGAAATTAAATCCCTGGAAGATGCTCTGAAACGGGGCGCCAAATGGTCCCGTCAGCAATGGGCGGAAGTGCGTCTGGCGCAACAGTTTACATCACGCGTACCGTCGGATGTATCTCAGAAAAAATATGAAACCTATGTCACGGCGGATAATTATATCAGCAATTACAACATTTATATGCATAATCTGCTGAACGAAAATGATGAGCGATTGTTTCCCGAAGGTTTGAAACTGATTACCCATTGGGGTTTGCGGGACGAACTCAAAGCCCAATATGCCGAAGCCGATGGTTTTCCGCTCCAAAAAATGATTTATGACGTCATGCAGAAAATTATTTTTCAGGAAATTCCGCGAGTTGTAATCGATAATCCGGATGTGGATTGGAAAATAGCGACCAACGAGGTCAGTGGTAAAAGTAGCGATAATTCACGGGAACCGGATACCCGTTACCAAATGCTGTTGAATGTTTTTCACGCTGAGAAAGCCACTGACCCCTATTACCCGCTCTATCCAAGTAAAATCGACCGGCGTTTTCAGAGGGACCGTGAAATTCCCGAAAAAACGGTTGAGAGATTATTTGATGATTTATTGACTTCAAAAGAATTCAAAAGGACTGGAAAATTGATTAAAAAACGTCTGGGACGTGATCTGGAACCCTTTGACATCTGGTACAAAGGTTTCAGAGCCACATCGAAATACAGTGAAAGCGAGCTGGACAAGATCGTTGCCGCAAAATATCCGTCTGTGGAAGACTTTGAGCGGGATATTCCGAATATTCTGATGAAACTGGGATTCGATCAGGAAACAGCCAAATTTTTATCATTAAAAATCAAAGTCGATCCTGCCCGCGGTGCGGGTCACGCCATGGGCGCAGGACGCCGTTTGGATAATGCGCATTTAAGGACGCGTATCCCGGAATCCGGTATGAATTACAAAGGCTTTAATATTGCCACACATGAACTGGGGCATAATGTCGAACAGGTTTTTTCATTAAATAAGATCGATCATACGCTATTGGAAGGCGTTCCGAATACGGCGTTCACGGAAGCGTTTGCCTTTTTATTTCAGAAAAGAGACCTGGAGATTCTGGGATTGCAGGCTGATGATCCGAATGCGGAACACCTGGACGCTCTGAATCAGATTTGGTCCACCGGGGAAATTGCCGGGGTCTCACTTGTGGATATGAAAGTCTGGCGCTGGATGTATGATAATCCCGAAGCCACGGCGGCGGAATTGCGGGATGCGGTAATTCAGATCGCGAAGGATGTTTGGAATCAGTATTTCTTTCCGGTTCTGGGACATAAGGATGCGCCCATCCTGGCGGTCTATTCTCACATGATCGATTGCGGCTTGTATCTGCCCGATTATCCGATCGGTCATATCATTCAGCTCCAGATTGAGGAATTTATCAAGGATAAGAATCTTGCGGTAGAGATGGAGCGTATGTGTGTTCAAGGGTCGATTACTCCCAATCTCTGGATACAACAGGCAGTGGATGAAAATATTTCTATTAAACCGACAATAAAGGCAGCGGAAAAAGCTCTGAAAGCTTTGTCTTGACAGTGTTTTGAAATATTTGCTAAAAGCCCGTTCTATTCAGAGCGGGCTTTTTCTTTCAGGTGTCTGAAAAATCATTTATCATAGATTTTGACGGTATGTATAGGATTGAACGTACCCTATGTAATAAATGTATTGAATGATCGTTGATGTTCACTTTGCAATAATGATTTTTGAGCGCTAACTTGACGGCGTGAAAGAAATTACTCGTAAAGATATAGAACTCATGGCGCCGGTTGGATCCTACGAATCCCTGCAGGCAGCGATTCAGGGCGGCGCCGATGCCGTTTATTTTGGCGTCGAAAAACTCAATATGCGGTCAAGGTCATCGAAGAATTTTACCTTAGCGGATTTAAAAAAGATTGTCGATATAGCGGCTAACAGGGGAATTAAAACCTATTTAACATTGAATACAGTGATGTACGATAGTGATTTGGATTTGATGCGAAATATTGTTGATGAAGCCAAAGTTAGCGGCGTCGATGCGATTATTGCTTCCGATCCCGCCGTATTCGATTATGTTAAAAAACAGGGGTTGCCGGTACATTTGTCAACACAAGCAAATGTCAGCAATATTGAGTCGGTGCGATATTACTCCAGAGTTGCAGATGTTATTGTTCTTGCCAGGGAACTGACACTCGACCAGGTGAAAGGAATATCAGAAGCGATTCAGAAAGAACACATTACCGGACCCTCCGATGAACTCGTCCGGATTGAGATGTTTGTCCATGGCGCATTGTGCATGGCGATTTCCGGCAAGTGCTATTTGTCTTTACACCAAACGAATTATTCCGCCAACCGCGGAGCGTGTCTGCAAATATGTCGTCGATCTTATACGGTCAGAGATACGGATACAGGTGACGAACTTGAAATCGAAAACGAACATATTATGTCTCCCAAAGATCTGCTGACGATTCATTTTCTTGATAAAATATTGGATACGGGAGTTACAGTTCTAAAGATTGAAGGCAGAGCCCGATCTCCGGAATATGTGTCCACAGTTTGTCAATGTTATTCGGAGGCAATCGATTCTATCTTAACCGGAACATATTCAAAAGAAATGATTGAAAGCTGGACTGAACGTCTAAAAGCCGTATTTAACCGTGGCTTCTGGGATGGATATTATCTCGGACAACGTTTGGGAGAATGGAGCGATCGCTATGGTTCCAGAGCTGCCCGGCGAAAAATCTATATCGGCAAAGGTGTTAACTATTTTCGGAAAGCGAAGGTTGCGGAATTTCTAATTGAAACAAAAACATTAAAAAAAGGCGACCGGATATTGATAACAGGCCCGACAACCGGTGTAATTGAATCTGTCGTAGATGAAATACGCGTCGATGATAATCCTGTTTTAGAAGCAAAAAAGGGCGCTCGGATCACGATTCCCCTGCCGACAGTTATCCGCGCATCCGATAAGTTATATAAACTTATAGACGTAAATATATAAACCACCTCTCCGCATCTGTGCTGTTAGAAGATGGGAGAGATGATTTAATATTATGTTAGTGAATCAACGCCGGTTTTTAATAGCGTCTGCTGCCAGAATCTCTTGAGAATCTGGGCTTGGGTGGACGAGCCTCGTCGATTCTGAGTGTACGTCCGTCGAACTCTTTACCGTCAAAAGCTTCTTTGACTTTTTCAGCTTCTTCAGGGCTTCCCATTTCAACAAAACCGAAGCCTTTATTGGTGATAATATTGACGTTTTTTACTTCGCCATGTTCGCCGAATAATTCTTCTAATTGTTCATTTGTTACGGAATACTTCAGATTCCCTACGTAAAGTTTACTACCTTGCATCAATGTCTCCTCGTGACTTCTCACTGTAGATAAATGTTTAATTTACGGGACAGGATGCTGGACGCACCAAATCTCGGTAAATTTGAACATTTGAACTCACATGAAAAGTGATGTAGCTTTGTGATTAAAACGACTTCTTTCAGGAAAAACACCCGGAGGATATAGTCCCTAATTCAAACAGCGCTACAGTTTATAATAAAATTTTGAACTTAGCAAAGCCTTTTTATCGGAAATATTCTTTTTTCATCATTTTTCTTTGAATTCTCATGGTTTTTCAGTGATTTATACACTTTTTCAGAGAACATGCCAGAGAAAATCTTTGCTCTAAATTGTATTTCAGTTAGATTTAGCCACGATGTCTGAAGTTCATATTTATACTGGTCCGGTTTATTTAGATAATACAAATCATATTGTTGGCGCTATTCAATCTGATCTTCGATCCGGGAAAAAAGTGGATTTTCTTTTACCCTCAGCGCGCCATATACGAAAGCTGAAAACTTCTCTGTTAACATTTCTCGGAGCCACTCTTCCCGGGCAATTGTACTTTGGGACTTTTTTCGCCTGGGCGAATCGTATTCTTGATTTGGTTCGCCAATCCTATAAGATCATCAGCCAGGGTGAGGAATGGTTTCTCCTATTTTTGTTTTTCCAGAAGAATCCGGGAGTCTTTGGCGCTCTGAAGCCAAGATCGTTGGCGTTATTGCAGCAGATTCTAATTGATTTTCGGGAAAGCGGTTTCAGTATTTCACAACTGGAGGCATTATCAAAAAATATATCATATCCTCACTTCACATCCTATCTGTCCATTCTGCGCTATCTGGAACGGTATTCGGTTAAAAAGCGAATTGCCACAACCGTGCAGCTTCTGCATCAAGCCTGTGATATACTTGAATGCCAAAAAGTTGAGCACATGGGTGATCACCTGGTGGTTGACGGGTTTTATGAATTTAATCCTGTTCAAAAGCGAATGTTGAAGCGGCTCGTTCAAAAATATGACCGAGTAGTAATATATGCTCCCGGTGAAAACGATCATCCGACTCTGGAGTATCTCGATCCAATTTCAAGAATGTTTGATAAATTTTCATGTGTAATAACTGTATTACGGGATCAAACACCGATGTATTTCAACGAACTGGCAGGCTCATTTTTCCGAAATACTTTTAAACCTGAACGATCATTTCAAGAACGGGAACCTGTCGAATGGAAGAATAACTATGATAGCCGGAATGTGAAAATTGTCCGCTGCCCAAATCGTCGGATGGAAATCGATGTTGCGGCACAAACGATTAAGCAATGGATTGCTAAAGGATTTTCTCCCGATAGAATTGCGGTTATAAGCAGGGGATCTTACGATTACACATCGCTCATACAATTACTGTTTCCGAGGTTTGGAATACCTGTAGCAGAAGCCGGACAAAAATTAGTCAATACGGTTCCGGTTCGTTTAATTCATAAAATAATTGAAATAAATGAAAAGAGTTTCAGTCGCGACAGTATTATTGACCTGACCCGTTTCACGGATATTCGTAATTATTATGGATCGGAAATCATCCAAAAATTTGAGTATAAATCTTCAGCCTGGGGACTGTCATTCAATAAAGATAGCTGGATCGATCAACTGAAACGGCGTAAGGAATACCTTGAAACAATTCTAAGTTCGGGCGTCGAAAATGAAAAAGACCTTGGTGTGTTTGAGAGAGAACTCCGGGAAATTCATCAGATCGGTCCGGTAATCAGTCGATTTCTCCGGGATATTACTTTACCGGAAAAGGCGCGCTGGACGGAATATTCGGACATAATTATAGAGTTGCTGTCCCGGTATTGCAAACCGGGAAATTCAACGGATTCATATACAGAATCGATAAAGAATATCACGATGATTTGCCGGAAATTGGAGGTTATGGGAGACTCCGGATCCGTCGTGCAGCTCAGATATTTTTCGATGGTTTTCAATATGATGGCAGCAAACATTGTGATTGAGCCGCCGGTCCGGCAGATGGACTCCGGAATCGTGATTACAGATATTATGAATGCTCGCAGTGAGCAGTTTGACGCCGTTATTTTGCTGGGAATGGTGGATGGTGATTTTCCCATGCAGCGCCGGGAAAATCCAATTTTACACAACCGACAGAGAGATGAAATTAACAGACAGGCAGGCGAAAATATTTTTCAGCACACCGGAGCTAATATCGCCGAGGAAAAATTTCTATTTTATCACCTGATCAACCAGGTTAACAAAAGACTTTTGATTACTTTTCCACAATTTGACAGCAGTGGACATATCTTTAGCGAATCACCTTTTCTTGATGAACTCATGGGATTTGCCGATCATTCCGGAGAATCTGAACAGATATCTTATGAATCGGTATCAGCTGCAACCGTAATTTCTGCACTCGATAATGCGGCGTCTATTGCCGATATTCAGCTGAATATGTTTCACCGGGAATGGGGTTCAAAGGATCGGAAATTTTTAAATAATTTGGTTGATGCCTCGAAAAACAGCGAGATATACAGAAAAATCGATATTGAAACTCTCCGCAAGAAAAACGAACCCTGTGAGTGGAATGGTCAGTTGTCGCTTTCCCGGACGCCGGACGAGTGTTTTAAAAGGCGGCTTTCAATCACGCGCTTGCAGCAATATGCCTGGTGCCCGTTTTTGTATTTGTGTCAAGATGTTTGGAAAATTGATACGGTTGAAGAACCGCTGGCAGAATTATCTCCGTTATCGGATGGTGTTTTGATTCATGCATTGTTTGAATATGTATTGAAACATGCCGACCGTGACAGTTTTGAGCAATGGCAGAATTATATCAACCGGGATTTGCGCCATGAAATTGATAATGCGGTTGTGTATATCAATGATCGTTTCCGGACAACATTTGGTTTTATCGAAGACGCTCTCTGGCAAAAAAAATTGAGTGATCTCAAAAAAGGGTTGGAGTTATTTATTGAGCGGGAGAGGAATTCCCTGGACAGCGGCTTTTTTCCCCGGGAACTCGAACAGGTTTTCTACTTTGATCTGCCTGTTAATTCTTCAGATTCAGATGATTCACAGAGTACTGTATCATTTCAGGCGAAAATTGACCGGATTGATCGAAACCGGGATGGAAATATCATCATTATCGAGTATAAACGATCGAGATCGTCGGTACAGGATCCGCTAAAAGGCGTTGAGGAAGGCATCCACTTTCAGATTCCCTTTTACCTGACAGTGACACGCAAAAACCGAAAAGATACGGATCTTGGCGGAGCCTATTCGTATGTTTTTTATGAAGGAAAATTAGTAAAGGGCGTTTTTACAAAACCCTATTTTAAGCGTACAACCGAAATTTCATCATCTGAACTTGATCTGTTGTTAGAGCAAACTGAAATTAAGATTGCCGAAATGCTGAATCAAATCTGTCAGGGAAATTTTATGCTGAAACCCCATGACGTAACAAAACGATGTAAACACGGCAAGTGTGATTATTATGAACTCTGCCGGATTGATAACCGGCTGAAGGAACTATCCGAGAATGATGATTGATCTATACAAAAAGAAAATAGAACAGGAGTACAAAGAGTGCGCCGGATGTCGTACAAGCGAGATTAACGACGTCATTATCGATCCAGTGTATTCCGGAAATCAAATCGGTTTTATAAGAACTGCAATGAATTAATTTTTCCGTTGTTTTTTGACAGTTAGGACATTTATACTGAGCCTGAATTGTAGCGCCAAGAACCGAATCGATCAAAGCGCCTATGATGCCGCTGATTACAATGATAATAAACAGATGCAGGACGGCGCCGGATATAGGGAAAATTCCGCTTAGGGTAAGAATACCTGCGCCCATGAAAAACCCCGATGTGCCGAGGAATGTCACGCCGCCTGAGGTTCCGGCGGGAACTTTAATAA